>CAIMSU010000118.1 GCA_903844155.1 uncultured Pseudomonadota bacterium
CCTTCGACCGGCAGCCTGCTACCCGGCGCTTCGGCGCCTACCGGGATGGGACTTGCACCCACAAGGTAGATGCAGCCCGCCGCCGCGCTCGTCCCCGCCTGCGCGGATTCGGGCTCGGAGGCTTCAGGACGCACCATGGCGTCCTCTATCCGACGTGCAGGGCCTGAGGGCCGCAGGGGAGGGGACTTGTGATATGTTGCGGCGGCAAACCCGGAGTTTCCATGCTCACCCTCCTCCTCGCCTGCACCGTGCCATGCGGCCCCGGCACCCACGTGGAAGGTGGCGTCTGTGTGCCCGACGCGCCCTCCGACTCTGGAGTTGGCGACAGTGGGGGCGACGCAGACACGGACACCGATTCGGATTCGGACACCGACACGGATTCAGACACGGACGCGGACACCGACACCGACACCGACACCGACACCGACACCGACACGACGCCGAGTTGGACCGTCTGCAGCGACGGTACTGGCACCTATTCGACTGTGCAAGCTGCGGTGGACGGCGCGCGCGACGGGGACACGATCACGATCTGCGCCGGCACCTATGACGAGGAGGTGGACGTGAACGCTGTGCACCTGACCCTGCAGGGCGCCGGCGCAACGAGCACGACCCTGTCGTCCTCCTCCGGGACGAGCCTGACGATCACGTCGGCGACGGTGTCGGTCTCCGCGCTCACACTCGGTGGCGTTGCGCCGGAGCGCTCCGGTGGCGCCCTCACGGCGAAGGACGCGACGGTCACCCTGGAGGATATCGGCGTGAACCGGTGTGAGAGCGCGTCCGGAGTGTTCGCCTACGCCATCGAGAGCAACGACACTACCTTGTCCATCGACGGCGCGGACATTGAGGACAACGAGGTCGGCTTCGTGATGAACATCGAAGGCGGGCGAGGCCTGACGCTCCGGCGTGCGCTCATCACGGGCAACTCGGCCTCCGGGCGCACATCCAGCAGTGGCGGCGGCATCCTCCTCGCCGTCAGCTCCTCGGTCGAGGCGTCGAACAACCTCGTGTACGGCAACAGCTACTCCTACGACGACCTGTTCAAGCTGTACGAGGGCTCGGAGTCGATCTGGCTGTGGAACAACGTCATCGCCGACAACGACTACACAGGCTCCTCCAGCTCGGGCGGCGCTGTTCACCTCGAGGACGGGGAGGAGTTCGAGAACAACATCGTGAGTGGCAACACGGGCGGCGGCGTCCTCGTCGACACCGCCAGCTCGGTGACCTTGCAATACAACGACATGTCCGGGAACACCGGGTACGATTTGAAGGCGAGCAGCGGCACAGTGTCGGGTACCGGCGACCTCACTTCGGATCCCAAGTTCACCAGCTCGGGCACGGGCGACTACTCCCTTTCCGGCTTCTCCCCGTGCATCGACGCCGGGGATCCAGTCGCGGGGTACAATGACGGGGACGGGACCCGCAATGACATGGGCGCTTTCGGCGGGCCTTATGGGGGTTGGTAGACATATATCGGCGTAGATGCTTGACAGTAGGTGATACCGGGACGCTTGGCCGGCCTGAGGGGACCTGATGGGTATAAGCGGCCGCCCCATGGGGAAGGCGAAATTCTCTGGGAGTTTCCGGCATTTGAGCCATGAGGCAGATGCCCGAGGCCTGCCGGTGGCGTCTGCCCGCGCTGAAGAGCGCTCCCGTTTTTGACGCTCCCACCTCCGGCGTCCGCAGATTCGCGACGAGAGGCAAAACTTCGAGCGCCCCGGATCGGCACAGGGGACCCCACCCGACTCGGCGCCGGCCCCCACGTGACGCTGAGAGCGCCCCTCCCGGCGGAGGCCGGGGCCAGGGCGCCACCTTCCGGTGCGATCGCGAACTCAAATGTCCCGATGACGACGCGAGGGCCGCAGCGGTGGCGAGCGATTTTCCGTCCAGGGCTTGCGGCCCGACCGCTGGCCGGCGTACCATGAGCTCTGTTCGATGACCTCTGCCCCTCGCGCTCCCCTTCGCCCGCTGGAGTCCCCTTGCGAGTCAATCCCGGCCGCCTCAGTCGCCTCGGAGTCGTGGCGTCGACACTCCTCCTCCCGAGGATTGCCCACGCTACGCCTTGCGATGTGGACGGAGACGGCTACCAACACAGCGGCGGGACGTGCACGCCAGGTGCGGCGGTCGACTGCAACGACAGCCTGATCGGTGGCGCGGCGATCAACCCCAATGCCGTGGAGATCGGGGACGACGGCATCGACCAGGATTGCGACACCCATGACGGCATCGCACAGCGCTAAGTCAGCTCGTTTTCGAGCGGCGCGGACTGGACGTTGACGGGCGTGGCGACCATCTCCTCCGGCTCCCTCAAACTGGGCGGGATCAGCGGTGCCGGGACGTGCACCCTGAACAGCACCGTGCCGTTTCTGAATGGCCGACCGAAGCTTCTCGTCGACGTGACGCAGGGGAATAGCTCGATCACATGCAGCGTCATCCTCAAGGCACAGCCCTATCCCTCCGGAACGGTCGTCACCTCCACGCTCAATTTCCCAGCCGCGACCGGCATCCAGACCTTCAACTTTCCGGTCTCTGTGAAGTCCCCGATGAACCTCACGCAAGTCAAGTTCTCCTGCGGGTCAGGCACCCTCGCGCGGACCGTCGACTGGCTCTCGATCCAGAATGGAACGACGCCCTGGGCACCCGGGGACGACATCAACCTTTCCTGGTCGGACACCCAGCTTCCAGCCGGCGGCTCCAACAACGTCGTCATCTCCGCGGGGGCGGATGGGCTGTACACGGCGAGCGATGTTGGCGGCGTCGCTTGGTATGACCCCGACTCACAGGAATGGGCGTCGCTGAACGGCGTCGGCGTCGACCTCTACGAGGCCCCCGATGACGCGGTGTGGGATGTACTCCCGTTGGACCTGGATTCCGACGGATCGGTCGACACGATGTATGCGCTGACCGGCAACTGGTACAATCCAACGCTCTTTGGTGGGTTGTGGAAAAGCACCGACGGAGGAGGCTCCTGGTCGAACCTCGGCCTCTCCGACATCGCCGGATATGGCCGTATCCATGCCTGCAACATAAATGATGATGGACTCGAGTCTGGCGACGGCCACGAGCCTGCCCGGGCCGGCGGACACCTGATGGCGTGGGACGCCGTCCACTCCTGGCTGTACACGGCGAGCCATCAGACCGGCCACGAGGGCGTCTGGCTCGTCGATAGCGGTGGAACCGCCACGCAGATCGACTCCACCGACCTGCCGACCGGCTACGTTTCGTCCCTCCTGCTGGTCGACGACGGCAGCGACGAGGACGGCACTATCCAGCAATTGCTCGTAGGATACAAAGGCGACACCGAACGCGGCGTCACCCTCTACCTCTGCGGCGTGCCATCTGGGGCGGTCGGAGCGGGTTCCATCACCTGTGCCGCGACCACTGGCTGGCCCGAGAGCGGCGGAATCGACGTGCGCGATCTGCAGTGGGACAACGCCGATCCTGCGGACCGCACCGTGTTCGTGGCGGACGCCCAGCGGTTCAACAGCTCCGGGACCTGCACCACCAACAACGGGGAGGCGTGGCTCTGGGATCTCGACACCGACACCCTGACGGACGTGACCGAAAGCCTCGCCGCCGCCCCCGATAGCGACGACCCCAACGACAAGGAACTCGTGGGTCTGACGATGGACGAAGAAGGGAGCTATCTTTATGGCTTTTTCCCTGGCGGTCAGGACATGCCCTATGTGTATCCAAAGGTCTGGCGCATCGCCGAGGCCGCTGCCGATGGGTCCGGTTCGGACTGGGAGCCGCTCTCCGACACCGACGATGCGACTCGCACGGCAAACACGCACAGCCTGGCGTATGTCAGCGATCCGGACACCTGGCTGGACGACCAACCGGATCGCGCGTCCTGGGCGCCCGCCTTCGGCGTAGACGGGATCTTCTACGAGGACGCCCACACCTCGACCGAGCGTATGGCCGTCGCGGACGGGTTCGGCACCTGGCTCGTGGATGGTGCCGCGGATGCGTGGAGCGACGTGGACAACGACGTCGTCTGGACCCAGGCGTACAGCTCGGCGAACGGAGGCGGTACTCTGCCCCAAGCGACCGTGGCCCACGATGTTGCCGTCACGGGCGACGGTATCGTCTGGAGTGCGTTGTCGGACCTGGGCGCCTCGGACTGGGATCCGGGCGGCGCACGCGGGTCAGAGGTGCAGTGCATCTGGGACAAGTTCAATGCGGTCGGCGACGCAGTCGATACACCGGGCGCCGGAGGATCGGGTGAGCAGATCTGGCTCGCGCTCGGGGACTCGCCCGGCGGCGAGTCGATCAACACCGGGATCTTCTACTCCGCGGATGGGGGCGCGGATTGGTGTTACGAGTCGACTGAGAATTTGTCATCGTCGGCCTTGATCAGCGGATCAGACGGCCTGCATGTAGGTTGCAAGGAGAACTCGATGCCCACCGCTCCATGCGACGCATCACACAACGACAAACTGAAGAATTCCTCGGGCACCCCCCTCGGCATCCCGACCGACATCGTCGGCTTGAACATGACCCACTGGCCCGACGGCGAAGGCGTCGCCGTCGCCACATTCAAGGTGAATGCCCCGGACAGTGGCGCGCTGGTGTTCACCACCGACGCCGGGGCGAGCTGGACGGAGGTAACCGGTGCGCCGAGCGATTTCTATGATGTCAAGGCCCACATCGTGGTCGACCCCGTGGGGACGACCTACTCGTCGTCCACCGACTACACCATCAGCCTGTTTCTCGGGGGCGAATCGAACTCCGGCTACGGCGGGGTGGAGCACGTCACTTGGTCCCACGGCGATTGTAGCGGCAGCTCCTGTACCGGGGCCTGGACGGCCATCGCCACGTCTGGCCACGGCTGCCACATCGACGGCAACAACCTGTCGGGCATCGCGGCTAATCCGTGGTTCTCCTACAGCCCCACCAACGAGCGATTGTGGGTGTGGGGAGGGTTGACGAGGGTGTCCAGCACCTGGTGGGGCGGAGTTTGCTCGGTGAACATCGCAGACGACACCGATCAGGTCGAGGTCGTCGCTCCCGGTGCCGGCCATTACTACGACATCGCCTCGGTGCTCCCAGTCCCGGACATGGACCGCACGCTGTTCATCCAGCCCGCGGTGAATGCGGTGACCGAGTCGGTTTGCGCCGACGGCAGCGAGACTTGTACGCGCCCGGACCCGTTCGTGGACGAATCGCTGCGACCGTTGGGAGGAACGTACACATGGACGCCGACAACTCTGTCGACGGACGGGCTGGAAAGCCTTCGCGGTGACGGCCTCGCGATGGACTGGAACAGCGGCCCCCCGTTGCTCTACTATGTGACCAGCGGCACCGGCGTCCAGACCACTGAGGTCGCGTGGTGACCCTTCTCGTCCTGTGGGCTTGCGTGCCCCAGAAAGCCGCACCCGACGCCGATTCGGGTTCGGAAAACCGGGCCGACACCGTGGACTCTCCGGCGCGGTCAGATACCGGCAGGGTCTCCGATTCGACCGATTCCACATACAGGGACAGCGCCGTCGCGCTCCCTGACGCCGATGGAGACGGCTACGCCGATGCAGCAGCAGGCGGAACCGACTGCGACGACAACGACCCGGAAGTGCATCCCGGCGCCACCGAACTCTGCGACGAGAAGGACTGGAATTGCGATGGCGATCCCTACGACAACGGCGCCTGCTCGAAGCCGCAGGATCTCGGATTGCTGGCGGAGGGGACCTGGGATGGGTACGAGGACGGCGGCACCCACACTCAGGGGGTCGGTGGGTTCGTCGGCGACCTGGACGGCGATGGACGCGACGATGTCGCGCTTGGCGGGAACAACAGCACGTCCGCCGGTAGCGACTACGGCAGCACGTACCTAGTTCTTGGTGCCCAACCTCTCTCGGTCGGGATGCACAGCGCCAACACCGCGTCGGCATCTTGGCACGGAAACGCGGCGTACTCCGCGGCTTTAGCGTTTGCCCGCGCCGCGGGAGACGTTGACGGCGACGGCAACCCTGATCTCTGGTTGCCGGCGTCGGACTATACCGGCATCCTGTCTTTGGCGCTCGGTCCACCGAGCCGGTGGGCGATGGACGTCGACATTACGGACAGCGACGTATTGTGGTTTGCCGAGTTCTACCGGGATGGATTTCCCAACGACTGGCATCCTGCGACGGACGGGGACCTGAATGAGGACGGGTTCTCCGACGCCGTATTCTTTTCGCAGGCCGATGGTGACAACAG
>CAIMSU010000119.1 GCA_903844155.1 uncultured Pseudomonadota bacterium
ACGGGCGGGCTGCGCCGCCTGAACGCCTTGCCGGCGTTCGCCGTCGCAGTGCTCCGGCCGGCGGCTCCGCATCGGGCGCGGACGCCCGACCGCGCCCGCATCGGCGTTGATTTTTAGGCGTTCCAAGGCCACGAACCCCGCCAGCCGGCGAGTACGCCGCCTGTCACGGTTCGTGCGCGGAACGGCGGGCTGGGGGCCAATCCGAACGGCGACTGACGCAATTTCAGGGGGATACGAGGCACGTGTTAGCCGAGCGCACGGATTGGCCCCCCATGCGGCAAAACCGGGCGATAGTCCCCGGCGATGCTCTGGCTGCTCGCCTGTACCGCAGACCTGCTCCCCGGTGAGGTGATCGTCGGGGTGGATGTTCCTGCGACGCGCTGGGACGGCGCGGCGAACGAGCGTTTTGGGGCGGTGGTCGCGGGAGACGTGAACGGCGGCTACGCGGCAGCGCCGGGAGTCCCCGTTGAGCGCGCGCTGTTGAGCGGAGGGGTGGTTGACGATGGGGTGACTGCGAGCTGGGTTGGCGTTGGCGGCGGACATGTCTACGCGTCGTCGGCGGACGGGACGTGGTGGTTGGACGGGGTCGCGCAGCCGCCGGTCGCGGACGCGGTGGCGTGGGCGGCGAGCGACACCGGGCTGGTCGTGGCTACGAAAGAGGGGTGGACGATGCCGCTGGCGGGGGTGAGCGTGGCGCAGCGGGGGATCACCTCGATGGAGATCGGGGATCGCGGCGTACTGGCCGTTGTGTGCACCCCCGACTGTGAGGTGGACGCGTGGGCGGTCGACGGGGTCGGTATGGGAATCCGGCTGACGGTCGGGGTCGGCGGTGCGGTCGGCGAGTGGGCCGGGATGGGGTGGGCGGGCGACCCGCAGGACGACGTCGACGATGGTGCCGGAAAGGTCTGCAACGAGATCGGGAACTGCATCTTCGGGCAAACGGGCGACCACCTTGGTCGGACGATCGGAGGGGGGTTCGCGGCGGGGACGTTCAACAAGTGGATCGTGCCGGCGCGGGCGAGGTTTGTGCCCTTGATGTTCGGGGAGTCCGGCGCCGGGACCGTGCTATCCCTGGAGTCTGGGGCGGAGAACCAGGCTTTGGCGGTCGCCGGCGACGACGAGGCCGTGTACCTCGGCGCGCCGTACTACGAGGAGGATGGGCAGCCCGGCGGTGCCGTGTTCGCGGTGGCGCGCCCGTGAGTGCCTATCGGCAGGCGATGCTCTTGAAGCTGCTGGGGCGTCTGCCGATGATCCCGCCGTGGACGGTGTTTGCGCTGGGCGCGTTCGCCACGATTGTTGGCTGGGCGCTGGCGTTTCAGCTCGCCGGGGCGCTGGACGGTGGTCGGTTCCGCGGCAGTCGAATCGGGAGCATCCTGGCTGACCGGTGGCGGGGCGCTGCGGCAGTAACCGCGTTGGCAGTGGGTTTTGGGCTGGTCGGCGCGGTCGGCTGGCTCGGGCTCTGCCTCCTGGGCCGGCTGACGGGCGACGCGCTCTTGTTGGGGCAGGGGTTGGGGACGGTTGCTGCAGAAGGCGCGGCGATCCTCGTGCTCGTCGGCGGGGATCTCACGCGGATCGGGTGGAAGATGCCGGGGTTGCGCTGGGTCGGCGTCGCCCTGCTCGTCGCGTTCGGGTTTGACGTGCTCTCGGCCGGCTGGGAGTCGGGGCTCACGGCGGCGGGCGTCAACCCGTCGCAGCAGGAGCTGTTCACGTTGCTGGCGACGGCTACGCCGGGGCGCCGGGAGCTGCTGGTCGTGGGCATGGTCATCGTCGCGCCGCTGTTTGAGGAGCACCTGTTCCGCGGTGCCTGGTACGGTCGATTGGCGCCGATGATCGGCGTGATGCCTGCCATTGCGGTCACCGGCCTGTCCTTCGGCATCTGCCACCTCGCCTCGCCGTGGACGGTCCCGGTCCTAATGGTCTTCGGCGCCGGGCTCGGGTGGCTGCGCGCGCGATCGGGCAGCATCTGGCCGGGTTTTATCGCGCACGCCTTGAGCAATGCGGTTGGCGTCGCGCTGCTGATCGCCGCGCCGATGCAGCCCTGACGCGCGCTCGGGCGTGGTGTGGTACATCAAGCGTCGGAGGTTTTCATGGACACCAGCGGCCTCGGTCGGCTCGGGATCTCGATCGGCGTACTCCTGCTGATCAACGGGTTGAGCTACTACTTTCACTGGGGGTGGGTGTTCTACTGAGCCCGTCGCGCCGGACCTGGCCCGACCGCGCGGCCGATGTCGTCTACGCGCTGGTGGCGCTCCAAATGGCGGTCCTCGCGATCCGGCACGGCGCTGCGATGTTGTCCCTGCCCATGTTCGCCGTCGCTGCCGGGTTTGCCCGTCGGGCGGCTTGGGCGTCGACCGCGGTGGCCCCGTCCTCCTCGGCCATGACCGCCCTCCCGTCGCTCCTGCTCGGTGGCTTGCTGGCGACGGCCGCGCCCCGCGTTCCGGGCTGGATGCTGCTCGGTCCCTGCGTGTGGACGGCGCTGGCGCTCGTCTGGCTGGGCCCCAGCTTCAGCGTCCTCCCCGCGGTCGGCGCGCTCGTGGTCACCGGGCCCTACCGCTGGATCCGGCATCCGGCCTACGCTGGCGAAGCTGTCATCGCCGGCATTCTCGCCTGTTTTTCGCCCTGGCCCTGGACCGCCTGGCCCGCGCTGCTCATCCCACCGGCGCTCGCGCTGCGCGTCCGCGCAGAAGAGCGTGGGCTTGCGCAATTGCCGGGGTGGGCGGCGTATTCTGCGGCGGTGTGCTGGCGGTTGGTTCCGGGCGTGTGGTAGCCGGCCGGGCTACATTGCAAGCTCAACCCCGAGTCCACGATGCCCAAAGGTAGCGAGAAGCCCAAGACCAACAACAAAGAGAAGCTGACGACCGCCGAGAAGCAGAAGAAGAAGGCGGAAAAGAAGAAGGCCAAGGGCGAGTAGTCGGGCCCGTCGCGACCGCGCTGATGCGGAGGCGACTCGCGTGCTATCGTTGCGGCGTGGTCGTGCTCGCCTTCGTTTTCGCCGGCTCCGACGCGTTCGCCGCGCCGCTCGACGGGGACGGCCCGTACCGCGATCACGCCCGCTGGATGTGGGAGGTCGCACCGGGGCAGTTGGTCCCTTCGTCCCCGGCGTCGTCGCCCCGTTTTCCCGACGACCCGGACCTCGTCCGATTCCGCGTCAGCGTCGACCGGCCCACGGGACCCGCCGTCCTCCGCGCCTGGCGCCCTTTTCTCGCCGTCCCGCCTCCCGATTCTGGCGACACCGCCGATTCCGGCGTCACCCCCGACTTCCGCTCGCTTCAACTCTGGCTCGACGGTGACTACGGCATCGGCGCAGACGAGGCCGCGCGCTACCCCGGCGGCGACGCAGGTGGCCACAGCATCGGCGACGTCGAGTACGGCTGGGAGAAGGACCACGAGGACCTCGTGGCGACCGCGGACGCGTTCGCCTGGGGTTTTGAGAGCGACAGCTATGAGTTCCACGGCACGTCCGTGCTCGGCATGTTGCGGGCGTCGCAGAATGGTTTTGGCGTTGACGGCGCGACCGCCGCCCCGACTGTGCTCGTCCTCTCGCCCTGGTCGGACGAGGCGACGTACGACGTTGGCGCGGCGGTGCTCGGGGCAAAGGCGCTGCTCACCGCGGGCGACGTGCTGCTCATCGAACAACAGGGGTACGTCAACGACAATTACTGCCCGGTCGAGGTGGATCCGGGCGTCGAGGCGGCGATCGCGAAGCTGACGAAGCGGGGCATCATCGTCGTCGAGCCGGGTGGGAACGGGGCGCAGGATCTCGACGACGCCGTTTGGAACGGGGCTTTTGACCGAACGGTGCAGGACTCGGGGGCGATCCTCGTGGGCGGTGGCGCCTCGCCGCTCTCGTACTGGGACACACGGAGCTGGACGAGCGGCGGGTCGAGCTTTGGGTCGCGCCTCGACATGCAGGGGTGGTATGACAGCATCGTCACAGCGACGGACGGGGAGTATGACGGGGTGTTCGCCGATCTTTACTACCCCGGTGGGGATGGCAAACGCGCGTACACCCAGAGTTTCAACGGGACCTCGGCGGCCTCGCCGATGGTCGCGGCGGTGGCGCTTGTGGCGGAGAGCGTCTACGCGGCGCGTACGGGCGCGCCGTTGTCGCCGGCGGACCTGCGCGAGGCGATGGTGTCGACCGGCCTGCCTCAGCCGGCGCAGGACGAGCACGTTGGCCCCCAACCCGACCTCCGCCTCTGGCTCCGCACCTACGCCCGCCCCTGACCCTGCTGCCCCCAAAATGTATCAAAACCGACGACGTCACTTTTGATACCTCGCTGGGAGCGGCTCAGGTTCCGGGGGTTGTGCGGACGCCGTCCGCGATCACGTAGCCATCGGCATCACCGGAGAGGCTGACCGTGATCGCGCCGTCGGTCACGTCCACGGTTGACAGCGTCTGCCACAGCGCCCCGTCCGATGTGAACGTGGCTGGTTCAAGCTGCTGATTGACGACGACGGACGTACCGTTCACGACATACGTGGCGTTCGTCGCGCGGTTCGGATTGGACACCCACGTGGCGGCCACCGAGTAGCTTCCATTGGCAACCGAGAACGTCCAGGTCGCTACCGAGCCTGCGTCGCCGAGCGCTGCCTGCTGCAGATCCGACCCGAAGCCCTGGCCCGTCCAGTCCGTCCACGAGCCGATCGTCGCATAGGCGCCCCATGCCGGGTACAGGTCATCGACCGTCTGGATGCCATCGCCCCAGAGGTCGTGCGAGACGGCTACGTCCAACTGATGCTCGGAGATCAGGTGGGAGTAGTGTGTCTCGTCAAGGAACACACTCCAATCACCGCCAAGCTCGGTCGCCACGGAGGCTGACAGTTCGGCTGCATAGGCTTCGTACCGCGTCCCCGAAAAGCAGCACGAGTCGTAGCGGTTGAGGATCTGGATCTGCCCGCGTGTGTCAGAGTCCGCCGCCATCGCGTAGAGGTCGAGGTAGCCGGCGATCCCGTAGAAGGAAGGCCAGTATTGTTCGGAGTCGCCGACGTCTCCCAGCGCGGCTTCCCGGAGGTAGAGCGGCAGGGAGCCGGCTACTGGATAGGAACGGGTAATACGCGGGTCGATCGCCGAGTAGACGACGGTCGTCCAGCCGCCGCCCGAGATGCCGATCATCGCGACGGGCGCGTACGTGCCGTGCGCGAGGGTGTCGTTGAGGGCGATGGCGACGGGGTCGAGGAAGACGCTCAACGGGTCTGTAGGTTGGGCGGCGGACTCGGCCGCCATCAGCTCGTCGTGCGATGCATAGGGCCCTGTGTTGGTGCCGTAGAGCGGCATGAGCAGGCCGATGACGGTGTAACCGTGGTCCAGCAGCCACCCGATCGCCGTGTCGCCACCGTTCTCCCCGAGGGTGTTGGAGTGCCCCTGGTGGTAGACCACGAGCCCGCCGTTTGGCTCGGTTGGTTGGAACCGCCACGCCGTCGCCGTGCAACCGAAGCCGACCGGGATGTCAAGTTGGTCGACGCTGGCGAGGCTGGCGAGGCCGCTGACGGGCGA
Organism: uncultured Pseudomonadota bacterium; assembly: GCA_903844155.1. Classification (GTDB taxonomy): domain Bacteria; phylum Myxococcota_A; class UBA796; order UBA796; family SXON01; genus CAIUMM01. Next base: position 5,498 of record CAIMSU010000119.1, read on the forward strand.
GGGGACGTCCTCCGTCACGGCGCTTGGCATCGTCGTCGGAAAACCTTTGTCCTTCCATATGTAGTCGATAAGGTCCTGCCGCACGCGCGCGACGTCGTCCTCGTTGTGGATGTGCAGCGTGCGGTCGTCGAGCAGCCCGTTCGCGGCGACGGCGTCGTTGACACACATGGCTTCCTGACACGTCAGGCTGACAGCCGTGCAGTCCCCGCACGTCTCGCCGCTCCCGCCGCACGCGTCGTCGTCGGTCCCGGCGAGACAGCTCCCTTCCGGGGTGCAGCAGCCATCGCAATTGTCGGCGCTGCAAGCCGGGATCGTGTCCGTGTCGGTGTCGACCGAGTCGGGCGTTGAGTCCGCGACCGAGTCGCTGCTCGTGTCTGCGTTGGACGCGCTGTCGGTGACGGCACTGTCAGCAGTGGGCGCCTTGTCGGGCGACCGGCAGGCGGCAAGGAGGGCGAGAAGGAGGACCACAGGCGCGAAATCGGGCATCGGACCCCCTACCTCACCCCGTCCCAGGCCGACGCCTTTTGCCCCATCGCCGTGATCATCCCCGCGAACTTCCCACCAGACAACGTACCGTTCATCGTGAAGCCATCCTCGCCCGTCAGCGCGAGCGTACTGCCCGAGAACGTGCCGCTCGCCGACCACGTCCGCGGCGTCGTTCCGAGCAGGACTTCGACGCGCGCCTTGACCGATGATCCGGTCTGGCTCTCGATCCGCAGGGTCAACGGGTGGCCGTTCCAGCGGCCGGTCCAGGTGCCTTTGACGTCTGCCGGGGGCGCGGCGGCGACAACGGCCACCGGTTCCGGGACCGCGGCGGGCTCGACGGCGGCGACGGCGGGTTCGGTCGCCTGGGGTGGGGTCGGGGGCGGCGAGGGGGCTGGCCCGGCCGACGGGACCGTCGAGGCGGGTGGCGGCGCGGACGCCTGAGGGTGGGCGAGGGGCGACGGGGTCGGCGACGCGATCGTCGCGGTCGGTGGGACGGCGGAGGCAGGCGGGCGTGCGGTCGCCGGGTCGACGGGGTTGGTTGCTGGCGATGGGACCGCCACCTTCCCGGCGTTGGGGTCGACGATCCCGATCTGTGGCTGGATCAACGCCGGCTGTGGTGGGGGCGTCGGCCGAGTTGCCGTCCACGTGACCGCGAACAGAAAGATGCCGATGACGGTCATGATCCCGAGGCCGGCGAGGGCGAGGATCGGCCTGCGGTCTCGCTTGGGCGCGGGGGGGCGCGCCGGCTCGTCGGGCTCCAACGCTCCGGGCAGCATCGTGGCCGGCGCGGGATCGCCGTGCACCATCGTGGCGGAGGGCTGGGTGCCGCGGCCCATCGACGGGCGCGAGGGGCTGGTTCGTGCAGGCTCGGGGGTCTTCGGGCCCGGCGCCGTCGGCCTGCGCGAGAGCTCCACGGGACCCGCCGGCATCGCGTAGATCACGCGATCGCGAAGCTCGGGGTGGCTGCTGAACACCGCCTCCGCGAAGGCGTCGCAGCTCTCGAACCGGCTCGCCGGGTCGGCGCTGACCGCGCGGGCGACGGCGTCGGCGACGTTGTCCGGGACGCCGGGGTTGAGCTGGCGGAGCGGCACGTACCGGCCGCTGGCGACGGCGTTGAGCGTGTCCAGCAGCGTCGGCCCCGAAAACGTTGGGCGACCCGTGAGGATCTCGTACAGGATCGTGCCGAGGGCGAAGATGTCGGCGCGGACATCCACCCCGGAGGCATCGTTGAATTGCTCGGGCGCCATGTACCCGGGCGTCCCCATGGCCACGCCCACGCGCGTCCCCGCGACCGGCGTGTCGCCCGGGGCCGTCTCCATCGCCACCTTCGCGATCCCGAAATCCGCGACCTTCGGCACAACCGTCTGCGCGCCGTCCCGCGCCGTCAGCCGGTGAAGCAGGATGTTCGCCGGCTTCAGGTCGCGGTGCAGCACGCTCACCAGGTGTGCCGCGCGCACCCCCGCCAGCACCTGCGAGAAAAGGTCCAGCGACACCTCCACAGTAGGGGACGTCTCATTCCTGAGCCAGTCCTCCAGCGTCGGCCCCTCCACGAACTCGATGATCAGCCCCGGCTGCCCATCGTGCTGCACCACATCCGTCACCGCCACGACGTTCGGGTGCCGGAGCTGCGCCTGGATCCGGCCTTCCAGCAACAGGCGCTCGGCCAGACCGTTTCGCCGCAAGGTCAAGAGCTTCAGGGCGTGCGTCGTGCCCAATTGCGTGTGGCGCACGCGGTAGACACGCGCGAGACCGCCCTCGCCGAGCAAGCCCAGCACCTCGTAGCGCTCCACGAGCGTGCCCGCGTCCAACGGTGGCGTGTCCGTCAATCGGCCGCCTTGTGGGGCAAAAAGACGCTCACGCCGGCGTCCAGCGTGATGGTGTCGGACGGGTTGTTGACGGCGTAGAGGGTGCCGAGCGCATCCGCGGTGAACACGACGTTGTCCGAGGATCGCAGCAGGAACTTCACGCCGCCGCGGAGATTGAACACGCGCAAGCTGGCGAAGCGGTCCGTGTCCGAGAGGTCGACGCCGCTCACGTCCACGCCCTCCGGCCTGTCAAACGCGCCGACGACCCCGCCGATGGTGAACGCCTTGTTCAAGCCCAGCAACACCTCCGTCGTCGCCGTGAACTCGCTGCCGGGGATGGGCCTGGAGTCGATCGTGGTCTTCGGGAATCGGTACAGGCCCGAAAGCTCCAGATACCCGCTCCAATTGCCGGTCTTCAAGAGGGCGCCCGTCCGCCCCACCGTCAGGTACCCGCCGATGTCGGACGTCCCCTCGCCGATGTTGGTGATGCGCGCGCGCGACGGCGCCGTATGCTGCCCCTGTCGGAATTCGCCGCCTGCAGCGAGTGAGATCGGGGCGCCATAGAACTCGTCCAGCGCGAGGCCTTGCAAGCGAAGGTCGACGATGCCGATGCCCTTCGTCGTCTTGCACGCGTCGAGCCCGAAGGTGGTGCATACCGGCCCGTCCGTGCGGTTGGCGGTCACGTAGTACCAGGGCACGTCCAGCGAGACCTGCACGCGCTTGACGATGCCGTAGCTGCCGTATGCCTGGACACCCATGGTGCTGATGCCGCTGTCCACCGTCTTGCTGTCGCTGCCGCCGGAGCCCGACTCCGTCGCCAACGTCCCGAATTCCTGGTACTCGGTCCCGAGGAACACCGAGGCGTCCTTCGGGGAGAGGACCCAGGGGCCGGATGCGGCGTGGGCACCTGGCAAAATGGCGGAGAGGAGGCTGAGCAGGAGGGACATGCGCGGGGTACGTCAGGGTTTGGCGACTGGATCGGGGCTATCACGGGGGTCAGGGGGCGCTCAGTAGGTCGCCCCGTTGGTCAGGCGCTCCGGGTCGGTGGTCGAGGTGGCGCGGTAAACGGCGATGCGCTCGTCGTCATCGACATCGCTGTGCCCCAGGGCGTCGAAATCGCCCTCCCGGATGGCGACCTGGTAGTCGCCTCGGACCGGAGCGGGGGGCGTCCAGCCGAGGTCCTCCCAGTCCACGGGATCGCCCCAATCGGCGGGCGTAGCGTCCAGGCTGGAGTCGGGTCTCGGCGCGACGCTCGCCCCGAGAAACGTCCCATGGATCTCCATGTATGTCAGCTCGGCCGCGCGAATCTGGGAGAGGAGCCATGGAACCTCGGCGCGCTCTAAGGCGAGCCGGTCGGGGTCGGGCGATGGGTCGATGGCCGAGCTGGGTGCCTTGCCCGGTTCCGAATCGGTCGACTCAGTGGGGGCCGAGTCGTCACCGCCGGGCGTGTCGTTCTGCCCCGCCGAACCACACCCAACCGCGACAGCCGCGACCGCCGCGAGCATTCAGCCCACCTCATAAAGGTTGATGTACTTGTTGCCCTGGATCGGGATGCGCCCAAGCGCGCTCGTCCCCTCCTCGACCTGCCGCGCGCCGACCTCCGTGAGGAGCACGCGACTCCGATGCGCCGAGAGGTTCATCATCCAGCGGGCCAGGTAGAACGGGCCTGCAAGCTCCCATCCTTCGCCCGGGCGGTGCGTGTCGGACTGGATGCGGGCCACCCCGGGGGCTACGCCGACGCTCAAGCGATATCCGGCGTTCGTCGTGGCTCGTCGCAAGGCCAGCGCGGTTCGGACGGCTCGCCCGACGGTCTCCCGAAAACCGGAGTTCACGGTCCAGCACACGAGCATCGACCCCTCGCCGTGCTCCCAGATCTCCCCGTCCGCCTCCGCGATCATCCCGGTCCACTCGTTCGCGAGGGACGCGAGCGAGACGCGTGGGCTTGCCAGGCTCCGGGGCGGCGGTGACGCCTCCATCGCGACGACCACGATGGGCGTGGGTGCAAGCGGTTTGCGCATGGCCAACGTGTCGCGGTTCGCTGGCGAGGCCGTCGGCAGTTGCTCCGATACCTCGCGCAAGAACCCGGCCAGGTCGTTGTTCGTCGCGCGGTGGCCTTCGCGGACGATGAGCTGGGCGAGCGCGTCGTACATCTCGGTGGCGTTGGCCCACCGATCGTCGCGCAACCGGGAGAGGGTCTTGAGCAGAAACTCCTCGAGATCCTCGGAGATCTCGGGACGAAAGCCGCGCGGGCTGGGGACTTCGGCCCGACGCACGCGCGCGAGGGTCTCGTCCCGGTTGCGGGCCTTGAAGAGCCGTCGACCCGTCAGCAGCTCGTACAGGACGATTCCGAGCGAGAACAGGTCGCTCCGACCGTCCAGCGGCCGCGCCTCGACCTGCTCGGGGCTCATGTACGCGTATTTTCCGCGGATGACGTCCTGATTGCCTTGCTGGATCGCGGCGCGCGAGATGCCAAAGTCGGTGAGCTTGACCTCCCCCGCGTGGGAGAGGAGCACGTTCTGCGGCGAGATGTCGCAATGCACGACGTGGAGCGGCTTTCCGTCGTGCTCGGCGCTGTGCGCGAACTGCAAGGCGCGCAGCACTTCGCCGACGATGAAAAGCGCCAACGGCACTGGAAATTCCCCAAGCGCCCGGGCGCGGCTGGCGAGGCGCGCGAGGTCGATGCCGTTCACGTGCTCCATGGCGATGTAGAGCGAGCCGTTGAATTCGCCAAGCTCAAACACCTGAACGATGTTCACATGCGACAAAAGGGCGGCGATCTTCGCCTCGGTCTGGAACAGCTCCTTGAACTCGTCGTCCTTCGCCAGGGTGTCGAGGATGCGCTTGATGACGAGGATTTTCTCGAACCCCATCGCCCCTTCGAGCCGCGCCCGGTACACCTCTGCCATGCCGCCCGTGGCGATCTTTTCGAGGAGGTAGTACTGCCCGAAAACCTCGGGGTTGGCGGGGGTGGACATTGCGGGCTCGTATCATGAACCGGGGCGCTTCCCGGGTAGCGCCAATGTGTGCAAATCCGGCCCGCGGTGAAGTCCATTCACCGCTCTTGGTGGGGGTACGCTGGGAAATGCAGTACGCGCCGCTGTTCTCCCTCCTGCTTCTTGTCGCCTGCTCCGGAAAGGCCGATGACAGCGCCGTCGTCGTCCCGGCTGGCCTCGACCCGCTGGAGGACAACGCCGCGAGCCTCCCGAGCGACGAGACGGTCAACCTCGTCTCCAACGACGACAACGCCTACCACGACACCAACGCGCGCGGCCGCATCCTCGCCGCGATCGGGGACGTGACTGCGTGTGTGCAGAACCCGGACGTCGGCGTCGACCGCCGCCGCGTGGCCTCCTACACCGTGACCAACGATGTAAACGCCGATTACCCGGTGTCCTACGCCGTTCTCACCAACGTGGAGGACGTCGTGAACATCACCTACACCATCACCTGGCTGCAAGGCGATCGCGGCGACGGCACGTACGGCGTTCGCTGGTCCAAGACGGCAGACGATGCGACGGACGCCAACGCCAACTTGTTGACGTTGCTCGAAGGCTCCGTCCTCCTCCAGCCCATCGACGGCACGTCCACCGACGTCGGCATCATCGAGCACCTGCAGGCGACGATGACGTCCACGGCGGACACCGAGCAGTTCACTGGCGACTTCTACGCCAGCCTCGTCGCCTGCGCGCACGGGGACGCGCTGCCCACGTACTGAGCGGGGTTATCGGCTGCGAGATGCCCAACGATCCGCTCGCCACCGCCCTCTCCGCGCTCTGCGCCCGCCTCCGTCGCGACTGCCCGTGGGACCGCGCCCAGACCCTCGCGAGCATGCGCCCTTACCTCCTGGAGGAGGCCTACGAGGTGCTCTCGGCGTTAGACGCCGTTTCTGGGCCAGACGCGCCCCTCGCGGGCCTGCGCGAGGAGCTCGGCGATCTGCTCTTCCAGGTGGCGTTCCTGACGGAGCTCGCGTCGGAGAGGGTCGACGGGTTCACGCTCGACGACGTCGTTGCCACGTTGCTGACGAAGATGATCGAGCGACATCCCCATGTTTTCGCCGCCGGGACAACGCCGGAGGGCTTCGCGAGGGATCCGTCGGCGCCGCCGCCGACCGAGGGTGAGGGCGGGACGATCGCGGCCTGGGAGGCGCGGAAGGCAGCGTTGCGTGGCCCGGACGCGTCCCGGGTCGACGGCGTCCCCGCCGGGCTCCCCGCGTTGCTTCGGGCGCACCGTGTCGGTGAGAAGGTCGCGCACATCGGGTTTGACTGGCCCGATCTGGCCGGTGTGAACGCGAAGATCGATGAGGAGCGCGCGGAGTTGGACGACGCGATCCGCTTCGGCGACGAGGCTGCGATCCGTCACGAGTTCGGCGACCTGCTCCTGACCTGTGCGAGCCTTGGACGGTTCCTCGGCGTGCCCGCGGAGGACGCGCTTCGGGAGGCGAACGCCCGGTTTGAGGGGCGCTTCCGGGCCGTAGAGCGGCTCGCCCGTGCCGACGGACTCGCGCTCGACCAGGCGACGCCATCGGAGCTCGATGCGCTTTGGGAACGGGTGAAAGCGGGGTCCGCCCGCAAGGGTTAGCGTTGCTGCATGGAACCCACCTTGCGCCGAATCGCCGCCGCCCTGGCGCTGGTGACCGTCGCTTCCGGGCCTTCAGCGTGCCAGAAAGCGCCGCCCGCGGCCGTGGACCTGACCGCTGCGCCCGCGGCCGAGGCGCTGGTCCGCAAGCAGCTCGGGCTCCCCGCCGGTGCCACGCTGAAGGGGCTCGCAGCGACCGCCTCGTCGCCGCAAACATCGGCGTTGCCGGCTGCCTTGTCGACCTACCTGGCCGGGCCGCAGCAGACCTCGGGCCTGCGCGTCGTGGCCGCGTTTGACCTGCCGTTGGCCGACGTCGAGTCGGAATTCTGGACGGACTGGCAGCCCCTGCCGCTGCCGCCGGCCGTCGCCGCGTTTCGGGAGCCGCCTGCGGAATTGGCAGGGCTGACGGGGTATTATCGCTGTGAGACGCGCGCGTGGAGCCCGGGGCGGGACGATGGGTGGGCGCCCGGCTCCTGCGCCTCGCCGCCTGCGAATTTCGACAGCTACGAGGCCGCGGTCTACGACCCGCAGTCGGGCCGGCTCACGGTCGTGCTCAAGCGCTACTATTGAGCGATCTGCTGTTGGATCGCCTGCTCGACCTGCCGCGCGACCGGAGCGCGGTCTCCGCGGTCCGCGACACGGCGACCGGGGAATGGGCGCACCTGACGTGGTCGGAGCTGCTCGCAGGCGTGCGACGGGCGGCGGGCGGCGCGGGCGAGCGGGGTGACGGGCGGTCCTGGAGCGCCCATCGCGGTGGCGGGCAGCTCGTCACCGACCTCGCGCTGCAGTTTGCCGGCGTTGTCGGCGAGCTTCGCGGAGATGGCGCTGGCGTCGGCGCTGCCGGCGACGACCCCGGTCGCCTCGTCCGGATGCGGCAGGATGTGCGCCCGCGCGACCCCGCCGTGCGAACCGGTGCAGGGGTCCTCGACCACGCCGCCGTCGCCGAGACGGCCTCGCGCCTGTGTCATCGCCTCGCGCCCGCCCCGGGCCTCCTGCCCACCGTGGTCATGAGCACGGCCGACGCTGCGACCGAGCAGGCGTTGGGCTGGGCGTGCGTGTGGGGAGGGCTCACGCTGGTGTGCAGCGACTCTACGCGGGTGAACCTGACGAACCCGGATGTCTGGGTGTGCGTTCCCGACCAGCTCGCCGCCGCGGTTCCAGTCACCCGCTCGCGACTCCGAGCGGTCTTCGTCGTCGGCCAGCTTCCTGCTCCCGCGCGGTCGTGGCGAGACGTTGGGGTCGACGTGCGCGAGTGGGCAGCGTGAGCGGCGGATCGCTCGCTGGTATGCGGGTCATCGACCTTTCGCGCCTGCTGCCGGGGCCGTTCGCGACGCTCTGCCTGCAAGGGCTCGGGGCGACGGTCGTGAAGGTCGAGGACCCGAACGGCGGCGACTACTTGAGGGCGTTGCCACCCCTGATTCCGCAGCTGGGCGGGGCCGAGGGGGCGACCGTCAACGCCTGGTTCGCGGCGCTGAACCGGGGAAAGCGGAGCGTGGCGCTCGACCTGAAGACCGGGGAGGGGCGCGACGGGGTCCACCGGTTGTTGGCCGGGGCGGACGTGCTGGTCGAGAGTTTTCGGCCCGGCGTGCTCGCCCGGCTGGGGTTGGATCCGGCTGAGCTGCGTGAGAGGTACCCGCAGCTCGTCATCGCCAGCCTGACGGGCTGGGGCCAGACCGGGCCGATGGCGTTGCTGCCCGGGCACGACCTCGGCTTCCTGGCGTTGGCCGGGCTGCTCTATCGAAACCCAGGCGTTCCACCGATCCAGTGGGGCGATCTGGCCGCGGGCGGGCTCTGCGCCGCGCTCCGGATCGTGGCGGCGCTGCTCGGGCGGGAGCGCGATGCTGGCGGGGGAGGGGCGTGGCTGGACATCGCCATGCTCGACAACTTGATCGGGTTGCAGCAGACGATCTTCGCGAACATCGCGGCGGGCGCCGAGCCCGACGAGGTGTTGACGGGCGGTGTCCCTGTCTACGGCACCTACGCCGTCGCGGATGGACACGTGACAGTAGCGGCGCTCGAACCGAACTTTCTCGCAGCCTTTGCGGCCCAGGCGCCGGGGATGGACGCCGAGTCGATCGCCCGCTGGCTCGGGCCCGCCACCCGTGCACACTGGGCCGAGCGGCTCGCTGGCGCCTGCGTGGTCCCCGTGCTGAGCCCCGCGGAGGTGCTCGTGCATCCCCAGGTGCTCGCCCGCGATTTGTTCGTCGATGGGCTCCCGCATCCGCCGACAGGGCCGGTGGCGGGGCCGGTCCCGGCGCTCGGCGAGCACACGCGCGAGGAACTGGGGTGAGCCAATCGTCCGCCGATGGGGGCGCGGTCACGGCCATTTTCGGGGGCAGCTTCAACCCGCCGCACCTCGGTCATGCGATGGTCGCCGCGTGGCTGAAGTGGACCGGTCGCGCGGACGACGTCTGGTTCGTTCCAGCCTTTGAGCACGCTTTTGGGAAGCCCCTCGCCCCCTTCGAAAACCGCCTCGCCGCCCTCCACCGCCTCACCGCCCTCCTCAATCCCCCACAACTACCACAACTGCAGAGAGAGGATCTGGTACACGCGCGGGGCGAAGGGGATGTACCAGAAATGGTCTCCGCAGTTGTGGGAGATCCCGGAGGCGAGCGGGGTTGGGCGGGGGTCAGCGCGCTCGAGCGGGATCTGGCGCGTCCGAGCTACACGATCCGAACGCTCGATGCACTGCAGGGGCAGTTTCCTGGGCGGCGCTTCCGGCTCGTAGTGGGGGCGGACGTCTGGGCGCAGATGCCGATGTGGAAGGAGCACGAGCGGGTGAGGAAGGAATACGCTCCGATCGTGGTTGGGCGGGCGGGACATCCGGAAGTGCCGGGCGTTCCGACGTTTCCGGGCATCAGCAGCACGGCGATCCGGGAGGCCATCGGGCGTGGGGAGGATGTGAGCGGCTGGGTGCCCGCGATGGTTCTGCGGGCGTGGGAGGGGGGGTGAGGGGGTTTGCGGTGGACGCCTCGGCTTCGACGCGGTCAGCAGCGGTCGCGCTCGCCGGAACCTGCGTCACTGAGGACGCGGGTTGGGGCCTCCCCGTCGCGCGGGATCCCGCAATTCCGCGATGGCGGTGGCGCAGGCCTCGCGACGTCCCGGGTCGACGACCCGACGACAAGCGGTCTCGTCGCCGCTGTCGGCCAACGCCCACTTGTAGTACTCGAGCCAGGGGCGCATGGTGCCGGCCGGGATGCCGTACTCCCGGATGAGGCGCTCGACGTGGGCGTCGTTCGCCGGGTTGATCCCGCGCGTGCCGAAGGTTCGGGAGAGGGCGGTCACGAACAGGTGCCGCGCGCAGTCCTGACTGTACTCGCCGGCGTTTGCGCACAGGGTTTCGTCACCGGCGCGTTCGGCGGCGAGAAACCAACACTCGTCGATGGCGTGCTGGTTCTGCAGCTGGGGGCAGGTCTGGGGACTGGACCGGCTCGCGAGCGCCAGCCAACAGTCCTCGTTGAACGCCGCGTCTGAAATCCGCGCGCAGTCCCCGGTGCGGAGTCCGGCAAGGTACCGCGCGCGCTCCTCGGCGGGCGCGGCGAAAGGCGTGGTGCATGCGGCGGCGAGCGCTGTAGCCCCGAGAATGCCCAATCCACGCGCGACGACCGGAAGGGCGAGGGCACGACGGCTCCCCGAACCGGCGCGGGCGGGGAGCTGGGAGGGGTGCGTGATTTTGGCGCTCAGCGAAGCAGCCTGACAGCCGAGCAAGGTAGCTCGCACGCGCGTGACCGGCGTGGGCCTGGCGCGGCGTCCCGCGGGCGATCGGGATCGGCGCCGGGCCGCCATAGCCGCCCAAAGGATGCCGTAGACCCCGCGCAGGGTCTTTCACCGGCTGCCAACGCCGCGTTCAGGGCGCGTACGTGTACTCGTACAGCCGCGCGGGGTCGGGCTCGGGGGAGGTCTCGGCAAACTGGTAGGCATCTTCGGCCTCGACCTCGACGCTCGCCTGCAGCGCGGCGATCTCGGCGTCGTCGGCGCCAAACTCCCGAAGTCGGCGCTCGGTGATGAGCAGCGGGTCGGACTGCTTCTTCGCTTCCAGCTCGCCTTCGGGCCGGTACTTCGCGGGGTCGGACATCGAGTGGCCGCGGAACCGGTAGGTGATGGCCTCGAGGATCACGGGGCCGTTCCCGCTGCGCGCGTGCTCGACTGCGGCCCCGACGCGCTCGCGGACGTGCTCGACGTCAAACCCCTCGAATTGCTCGCGGACCATGCCGACGCCGAGGCCGCGCAGGCTCATGTCGATGAGGGAGGAGGCGCGGTCCACGCTCGTTCCCATCGCGTAGTAGTTGTTTTCGCACAGGAACACGACGGGCAGCTTGTAGAGCTGTGCCAGGCACAACGCCTCAAAGAACGCGCCCTGGTTCGCGGCGCCGTCGCCAAAAAAGCACACGGCGACGCCGCCGGTCTTGCGCTGCTTGAGCGCCCAGGCAACGCCGACGGCCAGCGGCACGTGCGCGCCGACGATGCCATAGCCCCCCATGAAGTTCACTTTTGCGTCGAACAGGTGCATCGACCCGCCGAGGCCCTCCGTGCAGCCCGTCGCCTTTCCGAACAGCTCCGCCATGACCGCGCGCGCGCTCACGCCCTTCGCCAGCGCCTGCCCGTGCTCGCGGTACGCCGTGACCCAGTGATCCTGCGGCTGGCACGCCGCCGCAGCGCCGACGGCCACCGACTCCTGCCCGATGTACAGGTGGCAGAAGCCGAGGATCTTCCGCTGGGTGTAGGCCTTCGCCGCCAGCTCCTCCACGCGCCGGATCAGGAGCATCTCGCGGTAGAGGTGGGTGAGCTGCTCGCGCGTACACGGTGAGAGCGGGTTCGGGAGGCTGTCGTTGGCCATGGGCGTCGTCTCCACGGGTGCGCCTAGTTCAGGGCGTAGGGTTCGACCAGGGTGAACGGGGCGATCTCGGCGTCAAAGCGCTCGCCACGCGCGGTCACCATCTGGTAGGTACCGTGCATCGTGCCCATCGGCGTCGAGAGCGGGCATCCGCTCCGGTAGCTGTATTTTCCGCCGGGCTCGAGGACCGGCTGCTCGCCGACGACGCCGGGCCCGCGTACTTCTTCGACCCGTCCGGACGCATCCGTGATCGTCCAGTGGCGGCTGATGAGCTGCACGCGTTCGGGGCCTTCATTCTGGATCGTCACGTCGTACGCGAACATCCACTGCCCGTTCCTGGGGTCGGAGCGGCTGGGGAGGAACTCGGGGGCGACGTCGACGCGGACGCCGCGGGTGGTAGCGGTGGACAAGGAGGACCTCTGCGGCGCGGGTATCATGAAACGGCGTCGGATTCTTGATACAGCGGCGGGGATGTCCGACCCCGTCGACCCGCACCCCGAGCCCGATGCCGAGCCAGTCGACCGGGACCCCCGCGAGGATTTTCCGGGCGCCGGTCGCTTTCGCAAGCTGGGGCGCAAGCTGATGGGGCAGGAGCGGGTGAGCGCCCGCGAGGTGGTCGGCGCGGTGATGGAGGGGGGCGACAAGGCGAAGACGGAGATTGTCCGCGTAGTAGCTCGTGAAGTTCGGGCCTACCTGGAGGAGTTGGGCCTGCGGGAGGTGATGACGGACTACTCACTTGAAGTGCGGGCGAGCTTCAACCTGCGGAAGTTGACGCCGGCGGAGCACGAGGGGGATGCGCGGGCCGAGCCCCGAATCGAGCCACGGCGCCCGTCGGAGCCGCCCCGGTGAGCGGCAATTCGAACGGGCAGATCCTCCAATCCCTCGCCGGCAACGTCTTCATCGCCGGCATCAAGGGAGTGGCGGCCGTCTACACAGGCTCCGGCGCGATGGCCGCGGAGACCGTGCACAGCTTTGCGGACTGCGGCAACCAGATCCTCCTGCTCCTGGGCGTGAAGCAGACCCAGCGGCCCGCCGACGACCTGCACCCCATGGGCTATGGTCGCGCGCTGTACTTCTGGTCATTCATGGTCGCGATGCTGCTCTTTTCGGGCGGCGGGGTGTTCTCGGTGTACGAGGGCGCGCACAAGATCGCGCACCCGGAGCCGCTCGAATTACCGGCGGTGGGGCTTGGGATCCTGGCGCTCTCGCTGCTGATCGAGGGCGGCTCCTGCTACTCCAACGTCCGCGAGATGAACCAGCGCCGGGGCCCGAAGTCCTTCGTCAAGTACCTCCGTGACACCAAGGATTCTGACCTGATCGTCGTCTTTGGCGAGAATGCGGCGGCTTCGCTGGGGCTCGTGCTCGCTGGCGCCGCGCTGGCGACGGCCACCGTGACCGGCGATCCGCGCTGGGACGGCGTCGGCAGCATCGCCATCGGCGGCGTGCTCGTTGGCGTGGCGGTCTTTCTCGCGCGCGAGGTGCAGTCGCTGCTGGTCGGCGAGGCGGCGGACGAGGGGATTCGCGACGTCGTGACGACGGCAGCGAAGGACCACCCGCACATCCTCGAGATCCTCTCGCTGATCACGATCCAGCAGGGGCCGAACGAGGTGATGGTCGCGGTGAAGGTGCACATCACGCCAACGTTGACGGTGGACGCGTGCTGCGTGGTCATCAACGAGTTCGAAGCGACCGTTCGCGCGCAGTGCCCCGAAGTCGAGTGGCTTTTTGTAGAGCCCGACCTTCCAGGCGAAGGGCACCGGGGCGCGCTGAAGCGGATCTAGGAGGGCGCGTCCGCCAGATAGCAGCCGGTGACGAGCGCCCGCGCGATCAGGACAACCGGCGCCAACTGCCCGCCGCCAAGGCGGGGAAGCTGGATGACGTCGGCGTCGCTGACGGCGAAGAACAGCGACCCCTCGGCCGCCAGCCGGGAGAGGAGGGCGATGGGGTCGAGCCGGGCGGACAGGTGCATGTGGCCGAGGACCTCGGTGCCCGGCACCGTCACGAAGACCGGGAACGCCAGTTTGCGTTGGAGATAGGTGCGTCGCTTGTCGGGCGCCTCGTGCCGGTCCTCCAGCGAGGCGATGAGCGTGACGGCGGACTTGGGGACGACGATGCGCGGCAACATCGTGAGCGCCTGGGTCAGGTCCGGCTCGGCGTGGACGTGGGCGTCCGTGAGCGAAAAGAACTCGCTGGACCGGTCATTCGCGACCTCGTTCAGGCGCCGGTTGTCCGTGTGGAGGAGTCCGACGATCCAGTGGGTGCCCGCGAAGATCGCGACGCGCGTGGCCATTTGAGGCCTCCTCCTGTGAAATCTCCCCCGATCCGGCGGTCACGTCAAGGGGCGATCGTCGGCGGTGCCCATCGGGGTGCGGTCCGTGGTCGTCAGCTCAACGAGGCGCGTCGTATCAATGCTCTGGGCGCGCGCGAAGGCGACCGCCGACGCGCACGAGAGCGTTACCGCGAGGATGACCGGCCTACGGCTGGTACTCGTTCATCACTTTCTTGAAGACCTTGGTGTAGTCGCCGTTGTCGACCTCGCCATTGAAGTCCGGATCGATCAGGTTGACGCACGGGAACCCGGTGACGCTCATGTACGTCTCCATGGTCTGGTCCGTGTTGGCCAGTACGGCGATCTGGTCGTTGGGGAAGTCGCCCGCCCACTTCGTCACGTCGTTCTCGGCCGGCGCGTTGCCCGACTTGTCCTCCGTGAGCACGGTCACCCAGTAGACATCGCCGTTCTGAACGAGCTGGGGGATGACGCTGTACCAGCTCTTGCCGCCCATGCTGGCCTCCCAGGTGTAGCCCTCCGCGGTCTCCTTATCGACCTCGCTCATGTCGCCGGACAGCCACGCCGCCATCTCGCGACACCAGCCGCACCATACCGTCGACACGTCCAGGATCAATGGCTTGCCCTGGTTGGCAAAGTCGTAGATGTCGACCGTCTCGCCGAACTGGTCGACGAACTTGAAGTCCGCCAGCGGGCTGCCGTTGGCGAACGCGGTCCCCGTGCCGGGGTCCGTCATGCTGCCCTTGTCGGCGTTGTAGGGCCAGCCGCCCATGTAGATCATGCTCGACGGGTCCGTGGGGTCGGAGCCGGCCGTCACCTCGTCGCCGTCCGTGTAGCCGTCGCCGTCCGTGTCCGTGAGGGTGCCGTCCGTGCCGAGATCGTACTCCTGCTTGTCCGTCAGCCCGTCGCCGTCGGTGTCGGGCAGGGTGGGGTCGGTGCCGAACGTGGCCTCCTGCTGGTCGGTCAGGCCGTCGCCATCCGTGTCCTTGCTGGCGGCCTTGTTGCCGCCGCCGCCGGGGGCGCAGGCGATGACCGTGAGCGGGAGGAAGAGCATCATGGCGGGGGCGAAGGAGCGCATCTGGACCTCGAGGGCGGGAAGGTGGAAATCGACCGGCGGATTGTGACACAGTTTGTCGCGTGACGCCACGATCCGCGCGGGCAGAGTCGCGCGGACGTGTCAGAAGTGCGTCAACGCCGGCAAGCGCGGTGTATGATGTGACGATGCAGTGTCGAAGCCTCGCCTGTGCGCTCCTCGTCGTCCTGGTCGGTTGCACGGCGGCGCGGCCGAATGTGGGAGGTTCGGACGGGCGCGCACCCAGCGACTCGGGGCTCACCGTCCTGCCGGGCCTGGACTCGACCGTGCCGTCCGGGGACACCGGCGTCGACGACGCCACCTGGCAGTCCAACTGGTACTCGTCGGACACGATCCACGAAGTCACGATCACCATCAACGACGCGGGCTGGGCGGCGCTGACCAACGACCCCTACAACTACGTGCAGGCGGACGCGACGTTCGACAATCAGACCGTCACTGGCCTTGGCGTGCGTCTGCGGGGCAAGGTCGGTTCGTTCCGGCCGATCACCGGCAAACCAAAGTTCAAGTTCGATTTTGGCGAGTATGTGCCGGGCCAGGAGCTCCACGGATTGAAGGGGATGTCCCTGAACAACGAGGTGGTCGACTGCTCCTACCTCAAGGAGCCGCTGGCCTACCGCATCTTCCGGGACGGCGGGATCATGGCGCCGCGCACGGGGTTTGCGCACGTCACCGTCAACGACATCGACTACGGGCTGTACGTCCTGGTGGAGGAGCCGGACAGCAAGTTCCTGACCGAGTGGATGCCGGACGACGACAAGGGCCAGCTCTACGACGGCAAGTACGTCTACTACTCCGATGGCAGCTACACGTTGCTGGACTTCGCCACGGGCGTCGACAACCTCTACCAGCTCGAGGAGGGGACGGACGACGCCAACGCCGAGATCGTCGCGACCTCCAACGCCACGATCGCGGCGAGCGCGCAATTCCAGCAGGATCTGGACCCGCTCGTCGACTGGACCCAGCTCCATTCGGTGTGGGCGGCCGAGGAGTGGACCGGGCAGGTCGACGGCTACGCGATGGACCGAAACAACTACCGCGTGTATTACCGTCCTTCGGACGGCAAGATGTCGATGATCGTATGGGACTTCGACTACAGCTTCATCCAGGACTGGCAGTGGGGGATGAGCTGGGGCTCGCCGACGGGCGTGCTGGCGGCGCGATGCTGGGCGGACCCGCAGTGCAAGGCGGACCAGGCGGTGGGGATGCAGAACCTGCTGGCGACCGTGGACACCGCGGCGATCCTGGACTATTTCGACGGCATGGTGACGCTGACGAAGGACCTGGCGCACGCGGATCCGAAGCGGGAATGCACCGGACCGAGCATCCGGCAGACGCAGACGCAGGTCCGTGACTGGGCGGCGAACCGGTCCGACGGGCTCGCGGCCGAGTGGGGTTTGACCACCGGGCCCTGACCACGCATCGGGCGCCGCGATAGATCGGGGGATGCCGTCCGCGACGACCTCTCCGTCCGCCCTGCGCCCGATACTCAAGGTGCTCGTCGCCAACCGCGGGGAGATCGCCGTTCGCGTCGTCCGCGCCTGCCATGAGCTGGGGATCCCCACCGTGGCGGTGTATTCGGAGGCGGATCGGGCTGCGCTGCATGTCCGGAACGCGGGCGAGGCCGTGTGCATCGGGCCGGCGCCATCGTCCGAGAGCTACCTGCGAGGCGAGCGCATCATCGAGGCAGCGCTGCGGACGGGCGCGAACGCGATCCATCCCGGGTACGGCTTCCTTTCGGAGAACGCCGCGTTTGCGCGGATGGTCGTGGAGGCCGGTCTGGTCTGGGTTGGGCCGCCCGCGAGCGCGATCGAGGCGATGGGGTCGAAGACGCGGGCGCGGCAGCACATGGTCGCTGCGGGCGTGCCGGTGGTGCCGGGGACGACGCACGCGATAGAAACCGAGGCGGAAGCGCTGATCATCGCGCGCGAGATCGGGTTTCCGGTCATGTTGAAGGCGGCGGGCGGTGGCGGTGGGAAGGGGATCCGCAAGGTGGAGCACGAGGACGAGTTCTCGAGCGCCTGGCGGTCGACAAAAAGCGAGGCTTCGCGCAGCTTCAAGGACGACGCTGTCTACCTGGAGAAGTTCGTCTCGAACCCGAAGCACATCGAGATCCAGGTGCTCGCGGACCAGCACGGCACCTGCGTCCACCTTTTTGAGCGCGACTGCTCGGTGCAGCGGCGCAACCAGAAGGTCGTCGAGGAGACGCCCTGCGCCGTGCTCCCCGATGCAACGCGCCTCGCGATGGCGAAGGTGGCGGTGCAGGCTGCGGCGGCCGTCGGGTACGTCGGCGCCGGCACGATCGAGTTCCTTTTCAGCCAGGCAAGCGGAGAGTTCTACTTTCTGGAGATGAACACGCGCCTGCAGGTCGAGCACCCCGTCACCGAGATGGTCACGGGCATTGACCTCGTCCGCGCGCAGCTCCGCATCGCCGCGGGCGAGCCGCTGTGGTTCTCGCAGGACGACCTGCGGCAGACCGGACATGCGATCGAAGTCCGGATCTACGCCGAGGACCCCGCGAACAACTTCGCGCCGGCGCCCGGTCGGATCAGCGGGCTGCGCGAGCCGGGCGGGCCCTGGGTGCGCGTGGATTCGGGCGTTTATGCCGGCTACGAGGTGCCGATCCACTACGATCCGATGGTCGCCAAGCTGATCTGCTGGGGCAGCACGCGCGAGGAGGCGACGACCCGGCTCATCCGCGCGCTGCGGGAGTACCGGGTGCGGGGCATCCACACCTCAATCCCGTTCCTGGCCGCGATCCTTCGAGACCCGGAGTTCCAGGCGGGCAATTACTCCACCGGGTTCCTCACGCCTGAGCGCCTGCACCGGCTCACGCAGGCGGGCGAGAACCCGCGCATCGCCACCATCGCCGCCGCGATCGCCCGGTTCGAGGCGGACACCCGACCAGCCCGGGCCTCAACCACGGCGTCGTCGTCGAGCGCCTGGAAGTTGGCGGCACGGCCCGGAGGCGCCCGATGAAGTACGAGATCACCGTCGGGGACATCACCCGGCTCGTCACCATCGAGCGGGAGCCGGGAAACGGCCCGATCTCCCATCGCATCTCCTGGGTCGAGGTGAGCGACGACGGCGTCGGCGAGGAGGAGACGCACCTCGTCGACCTGCTCCGGCCCTCGCCCGAAGCCTTCAACATGCTGATCGATGGCGAGAGCTGGGAGGCCGGTTGTACGCCGCTCTCCGATGGGTCGGGCGGCTACCTGGTCGACGTGGTCGGAGTGACGATGGCGGTCGGCGTGGTTGATCCGAGGCGGAAGGCGCTCCGACTTGGGAGCGCACACGCCGGTGGTCTGGTGGCGACACAGATGCCGGGCCGCGTCGTGCGCGTGATGGTGGCGGTTGGCGAGGCGGTCAAGAAGGGACAGCCGCTCATCGTGGTGGAGGCGATGAAGATGGAGAACGAGCTGAAGAGTCCGATCGACGGGACGATTGGCGAGATCTACGTCGCCTCGGGTGGCACGGTGGAGAGCGGCGCGAAGCTGCTGCGGGTGGACGCATGAGCGAGCATCGCGACGCCGGCGAGGCCCTCGGGCGGCCGGGCGGGTTTCCCTACACACGGGGCATCCACCCGACGATGTACCAGGGGAAGCTCTGGACGATGCGGCAATACGCGGGTTTTGGCGATGCGAAGGCGTCCAACGAGCGCTACCGCTACCTGCTCGCTTCCGGGCAGACCGGTCTCTCTGTCGCGTTCGACCTCCCAACACAGATGGGGTACGACAGCGACCACGCGATGGCCGCGGGCGAGGTCGGCAAAGTGGGCGTCGCCATCGACAGCATCGACGACATGCACACGCTCCTCGACGCGCTTCCATTGGACACCGTCTCAACGAGCATGACGATCAACTCAACGGCGGGCACGCTGCTCGCCTTGTACGTCGCCGTCGCCCGCGCGCGCGGGATCCCGGCGCAAGCGCTCCGTGGCACGATCCAGAACGATTTGTTGAAGGAGTACATCGCGCGCGGCACCTACATCTACCCGCCGCGCGCGAGCATGCGGTTGACGACAGACATCTTCGCGTGGTGCCGCACCGAGGTCCCGAAGTGGAACACCATCTCCATCTCCGGCTACCACATCCGCGAGGCCGGCTCGACAGCCGCGCAGGAGATCGCCTTCACGCTCGCGGACGGCATCGCCTACGTGGAAGCTGCGATCGCCGCTGGCCTCGCCGTCGACGAGGTCGGCCCCAACCTCTCCTTCTTCTTCAACGCCCACAATGACTTTGTGGAGGAGGTCGCCAAGTTCCGCGCCGCGCGTCGCATGTGGGCCTTCCTGATGCGCGACCGGTTCGGCGCGAAGGACAAGCGCTCGATGATGCTGCGCTTTCACACGCAGACGGGCGGCAGCACGCTCACGGCCCAACAGCCCGACTGCAACGTCGTCCGCGTGGCGATCCAGGCGATGGCCGCGGTGCTCGGGGGCACGCAGTCGTTGCACACCAACTCAAGGGACGAGGCGCTTGCCTTGCCAAGTGAAGGCGCGGCGCGCCTGGCCCTCCGCACGCAGCAGGTGATCGCGTACGAGAGCGGCCTCGCAAAGCACGTCGACCCCTTTGGCGGCAGCCTCGTCGTCGAGGCAGAGACCGACCGGATCGAGGACGAAGCGATGAAGCTGATCCGCGAGATCGACGCGCTTGGCGGCATGGTCGCCGCGATCGAGCGTGGTTTTCCGCAGCGCGAGATCCAAAACAGCGCCTATGCGCACCAGCTCGCGGTCGAGTCCAAGCGCGAGATCGTGGTCGGCGTGAACGACTTTGTCGTCGACGAGGCGGAGATGACGGGGCTGTTGCGGGTGCGGAGCGACACGGAGGCGGACCAGAACGTGCGACTCGCGGCGTTCAAGGCGGGGAGGGACGCGGGCGCTGTGCGCGCCTCACTCGCGGCAGTTGGCGAGGCGGCGAGCGGGACGGCCAATACGATGCCGGCGATACTTGGGGCGGTGGAGGCGCGGGCGACGCTTGGGGAGATCGCGGATGTGTTGCGAGGGGTGTATGGGAAGTATCGGGAGAGCGTGTTTGTGTAGGGTGGCGGGCGAATTGCGGTGGTCGACGTCGGCGACGCAGGCGCGATACTTTCGGGCCGTCCGACCACACTAGAGGAGTCCCGTATGCGCACCCTGCTTCTGATCCCGCTGCTCCCGCTGTTTGCTTGCACGGGCAAGGCCATCGACACCGGCGCGTCCGCGGACGACACCGCGGCCGGGGACACCGGCCCTGCCGACACCGGGCCCACGAACTCGGACCAGACGCGCACCTACAAGGATTTCCGACCGGCAGTGCCGTCGTCGGGGCCACCTACACCGACAGCCTCACCGCGGATGCTCTCACCACCGACGCCGACGGATCGGTCTCGCTCACCATCCCAGCGGGCGAGCGCTACACCGAGGAGGTGGTCGCCGCGGACTCCCCAAACCACGTCTACTTCAATGGCGCCGCGAAGGCCGGGTACGCCGAAGATGTGGAGAGTTTGATGGTGAGCAACCGGGCGATCACGGCGCTCGGCGGGGCGCTGGGGGTCACAGTCGACGCGAGCCGGGCCATCGTCGTCGTGCAGGTTGTGTGGCCCCCGGCAATCTCGACATCTCGCTGACCACCCCGGCGGGAGAGGCCTGCACGACCGACCTGCAGAGCGACGACACCTGGACGGACATCAGCGTCGAGGCGGGAAAGTACAGCCAGGAGAACTACTACTGCATGTGAGGGGCGGACGCCGGACCTCCCGACCGCTGTCCCTACCTGCAAACGCTCACCGCCTCATCCCCTTCCAACACAAGCAGTGTGTCAGCCCCCTCCAGCGCGACGGCGACAGAGTCCGAGGTGCCCGTCGCATAGTCGACGGTCCAGGCGCCATCCCAGCGCCGGATGACCTGGGACAAACCTGCATCCGTGGTGCCTTCGTATCCCCAGGCGTAGAGCGCAGTGCCATCGGCCAGCAGGTGGTCGACGCGCGGAGGCGCGCCGTCCACAGGCACGAGCGCACCATCGACGAGCTCGGCCAGGCCGACGTCTCCATCGAGCGCGACGTACACGCGCCCATCGGATGTGCGCGCGATGTCGCCAGCAGGGTTTGGGTCGACGAGCGTCCAGGCGGCGCCATCCCCGGTGTAGACGCCGCTGCTGGTCGCCACCACGAGGTCTGTGAGCGACGAAGCCAGCAAAGCGTTCGCGTATTGCCCGGGGGCGGGCGGCAGATCCTCCCAGATTCCGTCGACTTGTGCGCGAAGGACGACGGTTCCGACCTCGTTGGTATCGTGCGCGCCGCCAGCCGCGAGGACGGTGCAATCGTCTGTCGTGGTCACCTTGAAGTACATGGTGTCCGGCGCGACGAGCGCGTCATCTTCGGTGTAGGAGGCGCCGTCCCAGGTCCCAAGTTCGCCGGTTTCCAGGAGCGCGTAGCGGTCGGACCCGCACCCCGAAGCCGAGATTCCGGTCCACGAGCCGGGGAGCTGGCCGACAGTGGTCCATGTGCCCGCGTCGTCCACCGCGAGCCAACCGTCCTCCTCCGCGAGGAACACGGTGCCGTCTGGCGCGGACCACGCGGAGCCCTGCCCGAGGACGTGCGCGGTGGTCCACTCCAGGTCCAGCCCGCCGACATCGCCGCTTGCTATGGAGGGTCCTTCGCCGCCGACAGTGACCTGGCCCGGGGCGGGTGCGAGGACCGCGTTCCATGACCCCTGTGGCAGTGTGACAGGGACCCAACTCGCACCGTCGCTGTGGACCAGGGAGGAGGCGCCGTCAGAGTTCGCGCCGAGCACCCAAAGATCATCGAGCGAGGTGCCGGCGAGGACCGGGAATTGCGAGTCGACGGCGGCGAGGGTCCACGCGCCGTCCGAGCCGGTGGCGAGCGTGCCGTCATCCGCGATCAAGGCCCATTGTCCGTCGAAGCCGATGACGCCGGTCCAGTGCGCGGAGGGGGGGGCGATCGCCGTCCACACCCCGTCCTCGTACAGCCACCCGCCGTCACTGCCCACGGCGAGGGCTCGGCCTGCCCCGTCACCACCCACGGCGTACACCCAGTTCGCGACCCAACCTTCGTCCTCCACCGTGAACCCTGACACGTCGCCGACACGCAAGCGGATGTCCGCCTCGTAGCAGTCCGAGCACCCCTCGTTGGAGACGATGGCCACCGTGGTGTCGTCGAGCGCTGCGAGGCCCATGATCTCTTCGTCAGAGGCCAATCCCAGGTCGACGGACCCCCAGGCGTCGCCCGAGGACCGCAGTAACGGGTCGGCAGCGCCCGGATCGAGACGCCAGAGTGTGGTGCCTGTCGCTGCAAAGCCGACGGGGCCGTTGGCTCCGCCACCGCGCAAGCCGACGTCCTCCGTCCAACCGCCGCCCGTGTCGCTCCAGACGGCTGCGGAATTCCCAAGCGCCCAGCGAACGCCGTCGGTCGTGGCGGTCAGCGCGTTCACGGCGCTGTCGGAGGGGAGGGACACGGTGGTCGCAGCGCAGGTGGCCGGGCTGTCTTTCTCGGCCCTGCATCCGGGGAGCACAGCGGGTGAGAGGAGGGCGACCGACAGAAGGGTGGGCAAGGCGAGGACGATGCTGCGCATGATCGGGCAAGCATAATCGCCGGCGGCCATCGTCAGGTCGGTCCGGGGACGGACCTCGACGGGCTCACGGGAAGCCAGCCGCCCCCCGCGTTACCCGATGAATGCATGCGCCTCCGCTTCCCCATCGGCACCTCCGACTTCGCCCAGATCCGGCGCGCGGGAGACTACTACGTCGACAAGACCGGGCTGATCGCCGATGTCATCCGCGGTTCCTCGCTTGTGAGCCTCATCCCACGCCCGCGACGGTTCGGCAAGACCCTCAACTTGTCGACGCTGCGCTACTACTTCGAGCGCCCGGTTGGGCCGACGGCCCGCGGACGGCCGACGCCCGAGGACATCCGGGGGTTCTTCGACGGGCTTGAGGTCGCGACCGCGGGGGAGGACGTCGCGGAGCGGTTCATGCGACATCCGGTCGTCTACCTCACGTTCAAGGACGTGAAGTTTCGGCGGTGGGAGGATTGCTTGGCGATGGTGGTCGCGCTCGTGCGCGAAGAGGTGGAGCGACTGAGCGTGGTTTGGGCGGGCGCCGAGCTGGCGCCCGGGCAACGGGCAACGCTGGAAGCAGTCGCCGCGGGTACGGGGACCCCTGCTGAGCTCGCCGCAGGCCTGCGTCTGCTCACCCACGCCCTCCATTCGGCAACCGGCGAGGAGTGTGTGCTGCTCATCGACGAGTACGACACGCCCATCCACGAGGGCTGGCAGTACGGCTACTACGACCAGGTCATCGAGCTTTTCCGCGGGATCCTGTCCGGCACGATCAAGGACAACGCGTCGCTCTACCGCGGCGTCCTCACTGGGATCTTGCGCGTGGCGAAGGAGTCCCTGTTCTCTGGGCTGAACAATGTTGGCGTCTACTCGCTGCTCGCGCACCCATTTTCGACGCGCTTCGGCTTCACGGAGGAGGAGGTCGTTGCGATGTGCGCCGCGGTAGGCCCATCGGCTGACCTTCAGGGCATCCGCGACTGGTACAACGGCTACCGGATGGGCGGGCACGTCATCTACAACCCATGGTCGGTCCTATGCTATCTCGCGTCGCCGATCGACGGGCTGAAGCCCCACTGGGTCAACACCGCGTCCAACGCGCTCCTCCAGGACCTGCTGATTCGGGCGGGACTCGAGATACAGTCGGATCTCGAGACGCTGATCAAGGGCGGCGAGGTGCTGCATGAGATCGGCGAGGACATTCACCTGCGGAACCTGCATGCGGACGGCGCGATCTGGAGTTTTCTCCTGTTTTGTGGATACCTGAAGGCTGAAGATGTGCGACACGTCAAGGGCCGAACCTTCGCTGCGCTGTCCGTGCCGAATTTCGAGGTCGGTGCGGCCTATGCTGCGATCTATCGCGAGTGGCTGACTGGCGCCCTCCGGACTCCTGGCGGCGTCGACGGCCTCTGCCGCGCCCTCCTCACCGGCGATGAGCGCACATTTGGCGCAGGCCTGCAGCGGCTTGTCCTCGAATCGCTGTCCTACTTCGACACGGGGGCGCGCACGCCCGAGGCCGTCTACCAGGCGTTCCTCGTCGGCTTGCTCGTCCAGCTGAACCACACCCACGTCGTCGACAGCAACCGCGAGAGCGGCTTTGGTCGGTACGATGTGTGCGTCAAGCCCCGCGCAGACTTCGAGGATCGCGCCAGACTTGGGCGCGGTGGTGCCGTTCTGGAATTGAAGTCCATCGACACCGAGGCCGAACCGCCCGAGGACACCCAAACTGCGCTGGCCTCGGCGATGAAGCAGATCAAAGACCGGGAGTACGCGACGGCGCTGCACCAGGCGGGCGTCGAGGTCGTCTGGCTTTGGGCAGTGGTTTTTGACGGGAAGCGCGTGCGTGCGAAGGTCGAGCGGGCGTAGCGAAGTCAGCGGGCGTTGATCACGCGCCCGATCCGCTCCACCAGATCCGGAATATCCTCCGCCTCGATCCCGCAGAACGCAACGCGTAGCGCGTTCACTTGTGGGATCTGGATGACGCCGACGGACTGCTCGACGATGAGGCGCTTGCGGACCTCCTCCGCGTGCATGCCCTCCGGCAGCGGCAGCAGGCAAAAGCAGCCGGAGTTGAAGGGCCAGTACGGAACGCCATGCTCGTCCAGCGCCGCCTTCAACGCCCGGTATCGACGGGCGAGCACCGAGAGCACCGCCTCCTGCTCCGCCGCGAGTGTGGGCGACTCCAGCGCGTGCAGGACGGCCGCCTGGGAGGGAGCCGGACCGTTGGAGATCGTCGACCGGATGAGCGCGGCAGCCTTCTCCGCGAGGGCATCACCCGCCGCACCCGTCGCAGAGAACGTGAGAAAGCCAACGCGACCGCCGAAGAACACCAGCTCCTTCGTCGCCCCGTCCACTTTGCAGATCAAGTGCCGATTTGGGTCCGCCGCGCGCGCCAGGGCGCCGTAGACAGAGCGGCCGTACATGGCGGCTGGGCCGGTGGTTGGGCCGAAAAACAGCCCTTCGTAGGCATCGTCGCAGATCACGGCGAGCGGATGCGGGTGGCCGACGATGGCGGCGACGATGCCGTTGGGGCCTTCGACCTCGTCGGCGAGCGGCGAGTAGCCGGTGGGGTTCGCCGGAAAATTGAGGAGGAGGGTCGCGGGACCGGTCAGACGGTCGAGGGCGTGTCGCAACCCGGCGACGTTGAACCGTGGGGTCCTCGCGGCCGGTCCGTCGAAAAAGTCGAAGGTGTGGATGGGCGCGCCGGTGCGCATGGTGACGATGGTGTCGTAGTTGTCCCAGTAGGGCAGGGGCACCAGGAGCGGGCGGTCAGGAGCGGTGAAAAGCTCGCCGCAGATCGAGATGGCGTGCGTGATCCCTGCGGTGACGACGGGGTTGGAGACCGGCGTGCCGGGCCCGGCCGACGCGAGGATGTGGTCGCGCCAGACCGTCCGCAGCCGCGCCAGGCCGTGCTGAGGCGTGTAGAGGAGCGACTCGCGGGGGTCGAGGTTGGAAAAGCACCGGGCGAGGCTGGGGAGGGCGAGCGGGAGGCCCGTGCCGTCCGTGATCTGGCCGATGGTCGCTTGGCGCTCACAGTGGGCGGCGTCGGCGGCTTGTTGTGGGATGCCGAAGGGGAGCGCGGCGCGCAGGCCGAGCGGACTGAGGAGCTTGAGGGCGGCGGGGTGGCTGCGGAGCGCGTCGTTGAGGGCTTCGGGGGTCATGGCTACGCTTCCCGTATCCCGACGCCTGCGGACGCCGCACGCGGATAAAGGCCCCCGATGCGCATCCTGACCCCTCCCGTCGACGACTTCCTGCAGCCGAACGTGCCGCCGTACGTGCCCGTGGCCGACGAGATGGACGTCTTCACCCGGGCATGGCGGGCGCAGCTCCCGGTCTTGCTCAAAGGGCCGACCGGCTGCGGAAAGACCCGCTTCGTCGCCCACATGGCCGCCGTCCTGGGCCGCCCGCTCATCACCGTCGCCTGCCACGAAGACCTCTCGGCCTCCGACCTCCTCGGCCGCTACCTGCTCGTCGGCGACGAGACGGTCTGGGTCGACGGCCCGCTCACCGCCGGCGTCCGCCACGGCGCCATCGTGTACCTGGACGAGGTCGTCGAGGCCCGCAAGGACTCGCTCGTCGTCATCCACCCGCTGACGGACGACCGCCGCATCCTGCCCATCGACCGCCTCGCCACGGTGCTGCGCGCCCCGCCCGAGTTCATGATGGTCGTGAGTTACAACCCAGGCTATCAGTCGGTCATCAAGGAGCTGAAGCCGTCGACACGGCAGCGTTTTGTGAGCCTGGACTTTGGCTACCCGCCCGCGGCCGTCGAGATCGCCGTACTCAAGGCCGAGACCGGCGTGGCGACCGTGGTGGCCGAGCGCCTCGTGAAAGTTGCTGAGAAGGTGCGGAACCTGACCGAGCGCGGGCTGGAGGAGGGGGTGTCGACGCGTCTGCTGGTCTACGCCGCCCGGCTCCTTCGCGACGGCGCCGAGCCCCGCTCCGCGCTGCGCGCCGCCCTGACGCGCACGCTCACCGACGATCGCGACCTGCAGCGGACGATCGACGAGATCGTCGCGGACTTCTACTGAGCCCTCCGGAGGCCCCTGGGTCGGCCCGTTCACCCGCCCCCGGGACAGCACGGGGCCGGCTGCGCGACCGGGTCTCGCCCGCGCTGGTGCTCGCCCGCGCCAGCCCGGGGGCCCTGCGGGCGTGGCTGCGGGTCCGCGGGGCGCTTGCGGCGGGCCTGGGTGAGCCGTCTGCGTTGGCCTACGATCAGCTTGTGGTGCGGGCTGCCGAGCGGGGAGGGGACCTTGCACGGCTCCTCGCGCTCTCCGTCCCGGACCACCTCGCTCGGGTGCCGGCCGAGGACCGGGTGCGCTACCTCACGATCATCGGCCGGGTCGTGGACGTGCGCCCGGTTGCGGCGACCCTGGTCTGCCGGGTGCTGCCAGACCTGCTGCCGACGATGGAAGATGAGCCGCTACGCCGGTTCCTCTCGGAGGCGCTGGCGTTGCACGCGACGAGCCCGCGGGAGGCCGAGAGCTACTTGCGCCGCGAGTCGAGCCGCGGTGCGCAGGCGGCGGCGGCGATGCAGCAGGGGACGATGCTCTCGGCGCATCAGCGCACGCTCACGCTCTACGCGCGTGCCCACACCGGCGAGGACGTGGAAGTTCGGGCGGGGGGAAGCCGATCCTGGGGCGACGGGCACCACGTCTACCTGCCCGAGCGCATGGAGGTCTACGGCGACGAGCGGGACTTCACGCTCTACCGGGTCCGCACGGCGCTCGCCGTCGGGCACCTCGAATTCGGGACGTTCGACCTGCGGCTTGACGACGTCCCCGGCGACTGGCCGGAGCGGGCGGGAGGCGAGTCGGAGCTGGAACGGTTTTTTCGCGCCTTCCAGAATCGCTCGCTCGCCCGCGACCTTTTCCAGATCCTCGCAGACGCGCGCGTGGAGGCCCTCGTCCGCACCGCCTACCCCGGCATCGGCCGTGACCTCGACGCACTCGGCGCTACTGTCCGCGGCGAACGGCCCGATCCCACCGCCCCGGCGATGCGCGCGGTCGAGGCGTTGGGCCGGGCCGTCTGGGGCTTGCCGGCGCTGGCGCTCTCGTCCACCGAGCAGCGGACCGTCGAGCCACTACTGGCGTTCATCGCCGGGATTGAGGGGCGCAGCGTGGGTGACGTCGCCCTCGCCGTCGCCCGTGCCTACGACGGCGTCGACGCGCTCATGCGGCACGTCCGCGACGAGGATCTGAACCGACCTCCCGAAGGTGCGCCGGGCCGACGGGAGCGTGGTTCTCGGCCGACCGAGTACACGCCGGTCGCGCCGTCGCCCACACAGTCACCACTCGCGCCGGAAGCGGCCGGGGAGGCCGATCGGGCGTTGGCGGCCGAGACCGAGCGGATCCTCGAGGAGATGCGGACGGACGGCGCGGATTCGGGTCGACCGGAGCGGCTGGAGGCCCGGCGACGGGCGCGGCGGCAGCGGGAAGATCGGGCCGCGGAGGAGCGTTTGTTGGACGGCGCCCCGCACGGCGGCGCGGTGGTGGAGGAGGGGGAGGCCGAGGAGCGCGAGGCCAGGGCGGCGACCGGGGCATCGCTGGACGGGCGACGGGTGGACCCGGACGGCGAGGGGATCGTCCGGCGCGCGCTCTACCCCGAGTGGGATGCCACGATCAACGACTACAAACCGGCGTGGACGTGTGTGGAGGAGCAGCGCCTGAAGGAGGGATCCGCGGACGTCGTCGCGGAGATCCTCACCCGTCGCCACGGCCTGGTTGTGGACGTGCGACGCCGGTTTGCCGCGCTCCGGCCCGAAGGCCTGGTCCGTAGGCGCGATCTCACAGACGGCGACGAGCTGGACATGGACCGCGTCCTCGCCGCCCGCGTCGAACGCAAGGTCACCGGGCAGGCGGGCGACCGCATCTACGCCCGTCGCGAGCGCGCGCGTCGTGACGTCGCCGTCGCCTTCCTCCTCGATCAATCCAGCTCCACCAACGAGAGCGCGGACGG
>CAIMSU010000120.1 GCA_903844155.1 uncultured Pseudomonadota bacterium
CCGGGGCAGCGACAAATTTGGGAGCAGCCGCCTCGCGCTCGTGTTGCTCCGCAAGCGCCACCGCTGCGACCCGTTCACGCTCGGCGCGGGCTTGCGCCTCCCGGCTCGCCGCCAGCTCCGCCTTCACCCGCCGGAGTTCCGCACCGGAGTCGTCCGCCAGGACGGGCGTGGGTGGCGGCGACGGCTGGGTGTCGACCACCCGAGCCTTGGGCCTCGTGGCCACGATCCGGGCTGCCTTCAGCTCGATGGCCCGGTCCTCGGCCAGCTCCGCCAGATCGTCCATCTGGCGGGCCTCGTCCTCCTCCCCGCGACCGACCGCAGCGCGCTCGCTGTCGCGGTACTCGCGCATCCAGTCAAGGAGCGTGTTCGGGTCGTCGCACGCGGCGATGAACCGGCTCTGCGCCTGGAATTCGCGGTCGGTCGCGCCCATCACGGCCTCCCGGCGGCGAACCGCTTGGCCTTGAGGTTGGTCACCTGGTCATCGACAAGCTCGATGAGGTCGTTCATGCGAAGCCTTCCCACGCCGACCGCACCCGACAGGATCTCCTGGTAGTCGCGCAGCATCGTGCGCAACTCGGCGATGTCGTCGCACGCGCGAATCCGCGTCCGCTCGGTGCGGAACGCCTTCTCGATGCGGTCGAGCTTCGCTGCTTCGTCGTCCTCTTCGTCGTCGTCTTGTTCGTCCTCGGGCTCATCCTCGTCGGACTCGTCCTCGTCCTCCGACACCTCGTCGGTGTCTTCTTCGTCTACTTCCTCGAACTCGTTGTCGTCGTCGTACTGGTAGCCCATGGCGGCTCCTGGGGGTTGGGTGTTGCTCGGTCAGGTGCGGGTGTCCGCCCCCCATGAGTAGCTCCCAAAGTCGCTCCAAGTAGCTGGAATCGTTTACCGCATCCTACAGCAGATGTGCTGAAAGTGCGGTCAGGAAGGACCGACGCCGATCATTCCGTCGCGGGAGCCTCAGATCCAGGCATTTCCCGGGTTGACCGCTGTAGGTTGCGCGGTTGGCGCTGTTGGCGGCCGACCATTGCGCGGTTGGCGCTGTAGGTTGGGTGGTCGGCGCTGTAGGAGCAGCGGCTCCCGCTGCAGGTGGTGCGGTTCCGGCTGTAGGCGCGACCAGCGCGCATCTGCGTCGCGACGTCCCGACCTTCACCCGTGATGCTGGTGGTGAATGTCCTCGCCGTGCGCGTGCCGATGTGCGCGAGGGGTGTGGGTGTGCGGGTGGGCGTGGACCATTCCCGGCCCCAGGCCGTCGTGAACATGATCGTCGTGGTGCCCGTCGTCGTGGCGGTGCGGGTGATCGTGGGTCAAGGCCGGATGTTCGTGGTCGTGGTCGTGTGACTCGGTCAGGTGGAGGTAGACGCCGAAAGCCATGAACGCGCCGCCGATGACGGTGCCGAGGCCGCCGAACGGTTCGCCCAGCGCGAGGGCGACCAGCGCGCCCAGGAACGGCGCCACCGCGAAGACTGAGCCCGTCCGGGCCGATCCGAGGATGCGCTGGGCGCGGAGGTAGAGCCGGAGGCTTCCTCCGTAGCCGATGGCACCGCACGCGAGTACGCCGAGCGCGGCCGGTGGCGCAGGCAAAGGCTCGCGGAGCGCGAGGGCGAGCAGGATGGACAGGGTCGCCCCGATCGCGCCCTTCCCGGCGACGACCTGGCCCGGGTCCAGCTCCGACAGTGGCCGGGACAGCGTGTTGTCCAGCGCCCAACCCAGCGTTGCTCCGGCGACGAGCAGCGAGCCCACGAGCGTGGTGGCCACCTGGCCCGGGGCAAAGCTGACCACCGCACCGCCGACGGCGATCACCAAGACGGCGGCGACCACGCGCCTGCCGACAGGCTCGCGGTGTACGAGGACGCCGAGGGCCACGGTGAACACCGCTTCGAGGTTCAGGAGCAGGGACGCGCTGGTGCCGCTCGTGGACCTGAGCCCGAGAGCGAGCAGGACAGGCGCGATAAAGGCACCAAACAAGGCGACGAGAGCCAGTCGCGGCAGGTGGGCGCGGGTGACAGGGGCCTCGTTGGCCGTGCGCCCGACGGCGACCGCGAGCCCGGCTGCGCCCGCGTAGAGGAGCGCCGCGATGGTGAACGGGCCCAGGCCGTGACCAAACCGCTGAATGAGCGGGGTGGTGATGCCGAAGCTGGCTGCGGCGGCCAGCGCGAGGAGCACGCCCGTCGTGATCGGCTTCACGCCGCCGCCCGCATCCGCAGCCAACGCCGCCCCTTCCCCGCATCCAGCGACACCGCGATCCCGAGCGCCGACAAGCTCTCCAGGATCGCCTCGACATCGGCACGCCGCGCGCCCTTGAACCGTCGCGCCACCTGCTCCACCCCCACCGCCTCGTCGGTCCCGCCCAGCGCCTCGCGAACGGCGGTGATGCGGTCGGACAAGGTCGCAGGCCACTTCGCGAGCGCGACATCGACCTCCGCCGCCGCCGCGACCGGGAAGCCGAGCGACAGGGTCTGCGTGACGGCGACCTCGGGCTTCTGGAACTCCGGCCTAAGGTAACGGACGAGCCCACGGCGCTCCTCCGCAGCGCGCTCGGCGTTGAGGGCGCCGAGGTTGACGAGCAGCGAGGCGTCGTCGATGTCGTGGGCCCAGCCGTAGGCGTCGAGGACGGCGACGTCGAGGTCGTCGTGGATCTCGCGCAAGATGGAGACGAGGGCGTGGTCGTGGATGGCGCGCTCCTTGTCGGTCAACGCCTCGCCCGACCGGAGCCTCGCCAGGACGTTGTACATCGCCGTGATCGTGATGTCGGGGTGGGCCACCTGTCGGGCCTTGCGGTGCGCGTCGAGGCGCTCGCCTAGCAGCGTTCGGGGAAACGCGATTCGCGGCGTTCGAAGATCACTTCTTTGAACGCCGCGAATCAAATGTAGACAGGGCTTCGAAGGCGGGTAATTGGGCCGGTAACCACACCACCCATTCACAGCACGACGAAGCCG
>CAIMSU010000121.1 GCA_903844155.1 uncultured Pseudomonadota bacterium
CGCCCACGGGATGACGCGGTCGACGAGGTTCGCCGCCTTCTCGTTCATCCGGCGACCACAGCAGGAGGGGCAGAAACCCCGGGTTTTGCAGGAGAACAGCACGCAGCGGTGGTGGTCGCAGTCCTTGCATTCCAGCCACGCTCCAGCGCGTCTTTCGCGTGAACGGCTGGGAATGTCCCCATTGCAAGAAGGTAATGTCCCTGAGGACGGTGGTGGTCGGCGTGCCCGCGTGCACGCGGATCCTGCACGGGCTCCAGAACGGGACGGGCCCGCCCGCGGAGGACAGCGCGGCGTAGACCGGAGAGCGCAGCAGCGGGTTCACGTGGGTGAACGCCGATAGACGCGCAGGACCGGTGGGCGGAGCCGTGCGCGGGGCGCGAAAAACCGGCGCGCGAGGCGCGATCTCGGGCCTCACGAGGCTTGCGGTCGGGCCCCGGGGTGCGGTACCATGCCGGGGTGTCCTCGGAGTTGCCCCGTTCATGCTTCCTATCCTCCTGCACCGTGCTACGAGGGCGCGCATGGATATCGCCCGCTCGTACCACTTCGATCGCTTCGGAGACGCCGAGCGCGCCGCGGAGCTTCGACGCCTGCAGCGCCAGGCCACGGTGCTGCTGGATGCAGAGATCGCCGAGCTTGGACGGCTCGGTTTTGGGGCCGGCCAGCGGATCCTCGAGGTCGGCTGCGGGCCAGGGTTCCTGACCGGGCCGCTGAGCGACGTCGCGGGGGAAGCCGGCGGGGTCGGCATCGACACCAGCCTGGAGCTCCTCGCTGCTGCGAGCGCAATCGTCGCGCCCGCCCACGCCAACGTGCGGTTCGTGGAGGGCAACGCCTACGCGACGGGCCTGCCAGGCGCCAGCTTCGACTTCCTCTACAGCCGCCTCGTCTACCAGCACCTGTCCCGCCCGCTCGACGCCCTGGTCGAGGCCTCGCGAGTGGTCCGACCCGGGGGCCACGTCTGCTTGATGGACATCGACGACGGGTTCCTGGCGCTCCACCCCTGCCCTCCGGCGTTCACCCGGCTCACGGAGCGGGCGCTCGCGGCCCAAGCAGCGAACGGGGGCGACCGCCTCGTCGCGCGAAAGTTGCCGGCGCTGATGCGCGAGGCGGGCTTCACCAACATCCGGATGCGCGGCATCACGGTGAGCTCGCTCGAGCTCGGGCTCGCCGCGTTCCTCGACATCACCACGCGCTTCAAGGCGATCCAGGTGGGAGATGCCGAGGCCGTCGCGCTGTCAGAGCAGATCGGGGCCCTCCCCCACCTCCCGCTGGACCAGCAGCCGTTCGGCGTCGTCGTCGCGTTCTTCGCGGTCGGGCAGAGGCCGACGTGATCTTCGACTTCCTCACGAGCCTCGAGAAAGTCCACGTCGCGCAGACCCGCGCCGAGCGCGAGGCGATCTGGAGCTTCCGGTACGACGTCTACGTCCGGGAGCTCAACAAGAGCGTAGCCAACGCGGACCACGACAACGGCTGGGTCCGCGATCCGGACGAGGACGAGCCCAGCGTCGTCATCTTCTACACGGGGTCCCCCGAGGAGGTGACCGGTACGCTGCGCGTCGACACCTGGACGCCCGGCGGAACGCCCCTGCTTGCGGCCCAGCGGTACGGGTTTCACGAGGTCCCCGCGCTGTTGTCCCAGCCCATCGCGGAGGCCAGTCGGCTCATGGTGCGGCGCGCGCTGCGGGGCCAGCTCATCGTGCCCGCGCTCGCCCGCAAGGCGTTCAGCCACGCCGTCGACCGGGGCGTACACGCCTCGTTCGCGTACTGCTCGCCGGGGCTGGTCAGCAGCTATCGGCGGCTCGGCTACCGACCCTACGGCGCCGATCTCATCAACACGCCTGATGGCCTCCGCGTGCCGCTGGTGATGGCGACAAACGACGTCGTGCACTTCCGCAGCGTGCGGTCGCCCCTGCACACGTTGGCCCGGGAGCGGTTCAAGGCAGGCTCGTCCGAGACGTTCGACATGATCACGGAAGAGCTTGGAATTGCGAACGCAGTGGAGACGGACGAGGCGGACATCTGGCACGATGTCGAGAGCGCGCTCCTCACCCGCCGGGTTCGGCCCAGGCTTTTCGACGGGTTGTCGAACGTCCAGGTGCGCCTCGTCACGTCGATGGGGTTCGTGATCGACGTGGATGCCGGGAACACCGTCACCCGCGAGGACCTCGATGATCGCGAACTGTACGTGATCCTGGAGGGGGAGTTCGCCATCGTGAAGCACGGCAAGGAGGTCGCGCGAATGGCCGCGGGCGACGTCGTCGGAGAGCTCACGTTCCTCGCGGAGGATCGCCGCCGCTCCGCCACGATCCTCGCGGTCCACGACGGCAAGCTGCTGGTGCTGGGACGGAAGGTGCTCGACGACCTGCACGAGCGCGATGCCGAGGTGGCCTACCAGCTGCTTTTCAACCTCGCCCGCGTGACTGCGGCCCGGTTCTCGAAGCACCTCGCTGGGGCCTGAGCCAGCGCTCGACGGCATCCGCGAATTGGGCTGGCGCCCTCGGATCCATCCGCAGGTAGAGCGAGGGCTCGATGAGCTCCAGCTCGATCAGCGCGAAGGAGTCATCGGGCATCCTCACGAGGTCCACCCGCGCTTGCACCGGCACGTCGAAGCCGCATGCGGCGAGTCCGACGAGGACAGCGTCTGCGGCCTGCCGTAGCGGTCCCGTCGACTCCAGCGCCGTGATGTTCCCGCCGTGGTCCTCCTGCACCCGAAAATCGCCGGGCGCCGGCCGCTTGAGGATCGAGTGGCTGAATCGACCCCCAAAATAGAACAACGAGTGCTCCCCTTCCGTCACCACGCTCTGGACAAAGGGTTGCGTGGAAAGGAAGCATGAACCATACACCTCAGCGGTCATGCCGCCATCGTACACCCCCTCGCGCCCGTCCGCAAGCGCCCGCGGGCGTCGAAAACGCGCCTC
>CAIMSU010000122.1 GCA_903844155.1 uncultured Pseudomonadota bacterium
CCTTCGACCGGCAGCCTGCTACCCGGCGCTTCGGCGCCTACCGGGATGGGACTTGCACCCACAAGGTAGATGCAGCCCGCCGCCGCGCTCGTCCCCGCCTGCGCGGATTCGGGCTCGGAGGCTTCAGGACGCACCATGGCGCCTCCTACCACCGTCGGCGTCCGCGAGCGCGGTCGGGGCGGTCGGCGTTGGCGGGCGGGGCGCGATACCGAGGCGGCGTGAGCGCACCCCACAGCGTTGAGCACCCGAGCGTCGGGGTCGTGCGCCAGGCGATCGACGTCGCGCGGCGCGGGCTCGTGGAGCGCGAGTCGCTCGTGGAGGCCATCGTCCTGGCGGCGGTCGCGGGGGAACACGTGCTCGTGGTGGGACCGCCGGGGACCGCAAAAAGCGAGGCGGCCCGACGCGTCGCGAAGGCGCTTGGCGGCCGGACGTTTGAGTACCTGCTCGGGCGGTTCACCGAGCCCAACGAGATCTTCGGCCCGGTGGACCTGCGGCGGCTGCGCGAGGGGGTGGTCGAGGTGGAGACGGCGGGCATGCTGCCCGAGGCCGAGATCGCGTTCCTCGACGAGGTCTTTTTGGGCTCGACCGCGATCCTCAACACGCTGCTGAGCCTGCTGAACGAGCGCGTGTTCCGCCGCGGCAGCACCGTGCGCGCCTGCCCGCTCCGGGTGTGCGTCGGGGCTTCCAACGCCCTCCCGGAGGACGAGGCGCTCGCGGCCTTCGCCGACCGTTTTCTGCTCCGCTGCTTTGTCGAGCCCGTGGCCGACCCGTTCCTGGAGGACCTGCTGGAGCAGGGCTGGGGGCTCGGCGGTGGCGTGGAGGCGGTGCCCGGGGCGATGGCGGCGCTGGACGAGCTGACCCGGTTGGCGCGGCGGGTGGAGCTGGGGCCTGTGCGGCCGCTGATCGCCGATGCCGTGCGCGTGCTGCGAAAGGCCGGGGTTGTTCTTCCCGATCGGCGCGTCGTGCGCCTGCAGAAGCTGATCGCCGCAGCGACCGTGCTGGATGGCCGAACGGTGGCGACGGGCGCGGATCTCTGGCCGATCATCTACGCGGTGCCGACGGCCGAGGGGCAGGGGGTCGCGCGCGAGGCGCTGGCCGGGCTCCTGCGCGACGCGAAGAACGCGGCGTTGACGGCCGCGAGCGCGGAGGCGTCTGGCGGTGCGACCGCTCGGGCGATGCGGATCGCGGCGACGGCGGACGAGCTGCTCGCGCTCGACCCGCGTGCGGGTGGCGCCGACCCGGCCGCACACGCCGACGTGCTCGCCGCATGGCTGCGACGCGTCGAAGGGGTCGCCCGCGAGATCGACGTGTGCTTCGCGCCCGACGAGCTCCCCGCCTCGCTCGCGGAGGTGCGCCGTCGGGTGCGCGACGCACTCTCGGCCGGGAACGCCGGCACACCGTGACCCCCGGCGTCTGGGTCGCGCGCGAACCGCCCCTCCCACCGGCCGCCGTCGTCGCGCTTGGCGCCGTCGCCGTCGCCCTCCTCGACCACGTCGCCGCAGCGGTCACCGACCCCGCCGCACCCCGCTGGACCGGGATCTGGTCGCCCGAAGGCTGGCTTGTCCTCATCGGCGACGACCTGCCCTGGGCCGACGGCGTCGTGTACGTCGGCCGCGACCGCGAGGCCCCGGGGCTCCTCCTCCCGACCCGTCGCCGGCCCGGCACCCCCGTCGACCTCGTCGCCAGCGCCCTCCTTCGCCGGTTTCGCCCCGAACAATGGCCCGTTGTCATGCTGGAGGCCCCCGCCGTCCTGCTGCCGCTCGGCGCCGCCCGCCCGCTCGGCCCCGCCGAGTGCGCTCGCGCCCGTCGCGCGCTGACCGCGGTGGCCCGTTGACCCGCCCCACCGCCACCGGCGCGCCGCGGGTTGCCCTGCACGACGCCCTCGCCCGCTGGGGGCCATGGCTCACCGTCCTCGCCGGGCCGCTCCAGGTGCCCGTCGGCGTGCTCGTCCTGCGCCTCGACGCCGCGATCGGCCCGCTGCGGCCTCGCTCCCCGCGCCCCGGCGGCGATCCCGACGGCTACCGCGGCCTCTCCCGCCGCGGCCCCTACGACCGCCTCCTGCTCTCCGAGTGGGCGCTGCTCGACGAAGCCCCCGACGAGTTCATCCGTCGCGCCGCCACCCGCGAGCACGCTTTCTTGGAGCTCGATCGCCGAACCCCCACGGAGGGCATCGCCTGCGAGGCGACCTTTGACGCCGGCCCCGAGTCGCTCGGCTCCCCGCGCCTGGTCCACATCGCGCTGCTACTGGTGCTCGCACGTCGCGCGTCGCTCGCAGGGGCGCGGTTCACGTGGCGGATCGCGCAGGAGGGCGACGAGGGCCCGGTGCGAGAGGGCGTCGACGGGCCGGGCATCCTGGCGCTGGTGCGGGCTCGCTCGGCGGTTCCGGCCCGCGCGTCCGGGGACAAGACGGCGATGAACGCGGACGAACGCTGGCGCATCGGCGGGCCAACCGTGCGGGTCTGGGGGCGGGACGCGGGACGGGCGACGGTGCGACGGGTCGTGGTCGAGGACGTCATCGCGCATCGGACCGACGAGGACGGCGACGCCGTCGATGTGACGGTCGAGGGGGCAGGACGGGCGACGACGGTGCGGCTGGCGCTACCGGCCGCGAACCTGCGTCGTCGGCTGATCACCGACCCCACGGCGGGTGAGCCGACGTTCGTGCCGACGAGCACCGCGGAGCGGACCTGGCGCGCCTTCCCGGCGGGCGTGCGCGGACCGACCGAAGTGCGGTTTCTGCCGGGCACCCGCCAGCTTGCCGGCATCTTCGACGACGGCGTCGTGCTGACGTGGAGCACGGCCAACCTCGGCCCGAAGCAGCCGCGACCCCAGTTCGGCGAGTACGGCCCGACGTCCAGCTACATCGCCGTCGGCTACGTCCGCCAGCGGATCCTGGGCGTGCGTCAGGACGGCGCGCGGTTCCAGATCTTCGGCCGCGGCATCGACGTGTCCTGGACGGCGGGGCCGGAAGGCGCGCCAACGCGTGGCCCGCACGTCGGCCACGCCCTCGTCCACGAAGGCCGGATCGTGTTCACGGACGACAGCGGCGACCTCTGGGCGGTCACGCCCCACCCGCGCGCGGCGCCGAAGGTGGAGCGGCTCGGGGCGTGGGTCGTAGCAATGCGGGTGACCCTTGGCCGGCTCTGGTGGATCGAGGAGGACGTCGCCCAACCGGACACAACGTTCGTACTTCGAAACATCCGGCCGGACGGCACGCCGTCGGAGGCGCTCCCGCTGACGAATGGCTGGGTGGAGGCTGACTTTGTCGCCCCGGCGTGGGACGGCGGCCCCTGGGTCGTCGCCTGGGGTGATGGCACCGACGTGCTCCACCTTGGCGCGCCCTACGCGACGGGCGGGGTCCTCGGCGCGGCGCCCGGGATCAACCGGGTACCCGACGTCCGCAGACCGTCCGGAACGCTCGTCGGCGTCGCCCCCGTAAAAGGCGGCTACAGCGTGCTCACCTGGGACGCGGTCGCGGGCGTGCTGCGCGAGCTGCGACCGGACGCGGCCGGCCAGACCGTCGCCAGCGTGCTCGTCCTCCCGCGCGCGCCGGTCGCCCACGCGCTCTCGTGGGACGGGCGCCTGATCGCGTTCACGACCGCGGAGCGTACCCTGGAAGTCTGGGACATCGAAGCTGGCAAACCCCTGATGCTCCGGCACGAGCGCACATGACGACCGCTCTGCCCGTCCCCCTGAGTGGCCACCGCCTCGTCGCCGCGCTGTGGTTCCCGGTCGACACTGGCCTCGATGACGCTGGCCCAGAACCGACGGAGCGGGCGCGGATCCTCGCGTGCTGGCGCCCCGGCTGCACGCTCTGGCGCGCGGGTCCCGGCCTCCTCCTCCGCCTCGCCCAGCCCGAGCGCCTCGCCACGCGGGTCGCCCCCGCGCTCGTGCTGGAGGCTCGCGACGGTGGGCTGACCGCGTTGCCCGAGCCCCCGCCCGCCTCCGGCGTCCTGCTCGCGTGGCGAGGCCAGACCATCGCCCTCGGCCCCGCCGATCTGCTGCCCGTCGACGTAGCCGCGTGGATCGACGTCAGCGGCTGGCGGGTCGTGACCGTCGAGGCGCTCGGGCCGGCGCCGGAACCGCCGAAGGTGGCGGCGGCGTTCAGCGTCCGCGCCGCGCTCGGTCGCCCCGGGCTGCCCGATGGGGCGGGCGCGCTTGAGGCCGCGTTGACGGGCGAGGCCGTCGGTGAGCCGGGCGCGGGCGGCACAGGCATCTCTGGCGCGCTGATCGGTGCGTTCGCGGCTGTTATCGGAGGAGTCGCCGCAGCGCTCTCCGCGATCTTCCCGCCCCCGGCCACCCCGACTCCGTCACCCGCCACCCCGTCCTCGGCCGCGCCCACGACGATCCAGCCCGAACCTGCCGAACAGCGAAAACCTTCGGCGCTGGAGCGCTGGGCGCGCGACCTCGTCGCCCCGCTCTGGGGCCATGCGTTCGGGGGCGCTGCCGGCAGGTACCTGAACACGCTGCTT
Source organism: uncultured Pseudomonadota bacterium (assembly GCA_903844155.1). Taxonomy (GTDB): domain Bacteria; phylum Myxococcota_A; class UBA796; order UBA796; family SXON01; genus CAIUMM01. The sequence continues at coordinate 4,473 of CAIMSU010000122.1, forward strand.
TCCCTGTTGGAATCCACCGATCCCGGCGAGGCGCTGCGCTGGGCGATCCCGCTCGGCGGCACCGCCGGGCCCCAGGACACGCCAGGCTGGGGCGGGTTTCGGCCGCGGGACAGCCTCCGCCTCGGCGGCACGCGCTGGGGCAGCGGGCGTACCAGCGCCCTCTCGTTGGCACCGGACATCTACGGGCGACTGCGGCGGCTCTACGAACGCGCGCTCGAGCGGCTGATCGCCGAGGGCCGCATCGAGGAAGCCGTGTTCGTCCTCGTGGACCTGCTGCGCGAGCACGCGAGGGCCGTCGATCTGCTGGAGCGCGACGGGCGGTTTGCGCTCGCGGCGGAGGTGGCGGACGCCGGGGATCTGCCGCCCGAGCGGGTGATCCGCCTGTGGATGCGCGCGGGCGACCCCGGTCGGGCCATCCTCGTGGCACGCCGACGCGGCGGGCATGCGGCCGCCGCCATGGAGCTGGACCGCGCGCACCCGGACCTCGCGGTGCAGTTCCGGTGGCGATGGGCCTCCCTGCTCGCGGACGGCGGTGACCCGGCGGGTGCCTGCGACGTGGCGTGGCCCGCGCCGCCGCTAAGGGAGGACGCTTTACGCTGGATAGACGCTGCGTTGTTCGATGGCGGCGGGGCGATGCTCATCGCGTCGTTCCTGGACGGGACGCCCGAGGGGTTTTCCGCGGCAGCCACGCGGTTGGCGGCGCTCACGGCGGCGACCGGCGCGACGGCGACGGGCGCGGCCGACCCCGGGACCGCGTACGAGCGGATCCGGCAGGTGGAGGCGGCGATGCGGGGGCTGATGACGATGGCGGCTGACGGGCAGCCGGGGCCGCGGCGCGATGCCCGAACGCTCCTGCGCCCGCTGGTCCGCGTGCTCGTCGCGGAGCAGGCCACGTCCCCGGAGCTGGTCGGGCTGGCGTTGCTGACGCGCGCGCGGGACGCATGCGAAGAGCCGGCGCTCGCCGCGGATCTTCCGTCGCCCGTCCCGACGACCACGCTGCTCTCGGGGCGCACCACCCCGCTCGTCATCGCCGTCGCGCGTCCAGACGTCGGTCGGCTGCCGGTCCACGACGTCGTGTACACGCCGCTCGGGCTGTTCGTGGCGCTCGGCGAGAGCGGCGGACGGCTCTACGCGCCCGACGGCCGCATCCGCGCGACCTTCGACGTGCCGATGCACGCGCTGGTGCCCGCGGACGGCGGCGGACGGCTGATCGCGCTGGCGACGCGATCGTGGGGGCAGGCGGTCAGCCGAATCGACCTTGCTGCAGGGCGCGCCGAGCGCTGGCACGACGGCACCTACACGGCGTGGGCGCCGGACTACGACGGCAACGGCTGGCTCGTCGCGCGGGACCAGGAGATCCTCGTGCTCGACGCCCAGGCGCCGGCCGCGCGGAACCCGGAGGCGCTCTGGCGCGTGGACCGCCTCTCGAGCGGCGTGGTGGAGCTTGCGCGCAGCCTGGAGCGCTGGACCGCCCGCCTCGCGCCCGTCGACGGGCACGGCGGGGAGCGCTGGGTGCACATCGTGCCGGGAAACCGGCTCACGGAGCGCCGGCCGACAGCCGCGCTGGCTCGGGACGGGGTGTACCGGACGACCGCAGAGGGACACCTGCACCACGCCGTCATCGGCGCGAAGGGGCTCCAATGGCACACCCTGACGCACGCGGGACCGCAGACGATGGCGCTCGGCGACGCGCCCGCCGGGGTGCTGACCGCCGCCTGGATCCCGGCGGGGGGCTCGCTTCAGCGGGCGGTCGCGCTGACGGCCGCGGCGCCGGGCGAGGCCGGGGTGCACGTGGTGTGGGGCGGTGCGGGCCAGCCGGTCCACCTCCACCTCAACGGCGCGACGACCGTCTGCGCCCGCCTGGGCGACCGGACTTTTGCGGTTGGCGACGACCTTGGCCGGGCGCTGGTGATGGAGGGGACGACCGGCGCAATCCTCCGGTCGATACGAACCTGAGCGACGCCGGCGACGAGAGCGACGGAAAATGACGGGCAGGGCCCTTGCCGACGGAAAACCGACGGACGTCTGACGGACGTCCGTCAGCCTGACACCCGCGACCGCCCCAAGCACCTGGAATCACGGATGGTACGGGCTGGCACGCCGGGTGCTTCACCGCCGCCCCTCCCCGGAATCCCGTGCTCATCGCCCGTCTGCTCCTCGCCTTCGCCCTCCCGCCCCCGACCCTCCCCGTCGACCCCGAGACCGCCGACCCGCCGCGCCAACCCCTGGTCTGCGTCGTCCGCACCGCGCACGAGCTCGCCGCCGTGAACGCCCGTCTCGCCGACCTCGACGGGCTCGGCGTCACCCGCATCGAGGTCGATCCCGCCGTGCGCCTCCCCGGCCCCACGCTGGCGCTCGCCCACGCCGCCCGTCCACGACGCATGGAGGTTCGGGTCCGCCCTCACGCGCGCCCAGCGGACAGCGAGCCCCTCGTCGATGTCCTCGCGCTCCTCTCCCCAGGCCGTGCGGTCGTCACGGCAGCGGACGCGCTGGACCCGTCGCCGCCGCTCCGCACCCTCGCGGGGATTCGCCTCCAGCTCACGAGCGCGTGGCGGTCCCTCCCGATCGACGATCCCGCCATCGTCGCGTTCGAGCGCCTCACGCGCGGGCGACGCCTCGTGGTGGTCGCGAACGTTGGGCCCGACGACGTCGACGACGCCCCGGTGTACGCCGGGATCGACGCGATGACGGGCCTGCGCGCGGCACCGACCCCCGCGATCCCGCGTGGCGGATGGCGGGTGATCTGGTGGGACGGGCCGTGATACCGCCGCCGCGTGTCTGCCGTCGCGCCCGCTCCCATCGCCGCCCCGAGGTCCGACCAGCGCGTGCATCTAGTCGGCCTGCTGCCTTCGGATCTCGCGGCCGAGCTGGAGCGCCGCGGCGTGACGTGCTCGGAGGGGGACGCGCGACGGGTGCTCGCGCGCGTGATCGCCGAAGGAGGCCCGGACCCGGTGCCCCGGCATGGCGCGCGCCGGCCACTGGTCGACGGGCTCAAGGCCCACACGACCTGCGAGCGGCTCACCGTCCTGGAGCGCGTCGTGGATGCAGCCGACGGCAGCGTCCGGTACCTGTTCCAGTCGCCCGACGGCGCGTTGTCCGAGGCGGTGCGCATCGGCCTGCACCGGCCGGGGTTCTACACCGTCTGCCTCTCCTCGCAGGTCGGCTGCGCGATGGCGTGCGCGTTCTGCGCGACGGGGCGGCTGGGGTTCAGCCGCAACCTGGAGGCCTGGGAGATCGTCGCGGCGTTCCTCACGGTGCGGGACGAGGCCCGACTTCCCGCCGCGGGCACGGCAGCGGACGGCAACGCGCCGGGGCGCTGCAGCAGCGCGGTGTTCATGGGGCAGGGCGAGCCCTTCGCCAACTACGACGCCGTGATCCAGGCGGCGCGGGTGCTGGCGGACCCCTGCGGCGGGCGCATCGCGAAGGAGAACATCACGATCTCCACGGTCGGCCTCGTCCCCCAGATCCGGCGCTACACCGCCGAACGGCAGCCCTACAAGCTCATCGTCTCGCTGACCTCGGCCGTCCCCGAGCGCCGCGCCGCGCTCCTGCCGGTCGCCGGGAGAACGCCCTTGGCCGAGCTGATCGACGCGATCCGGGACTACGCTGCGGTCGTCAAGGGGCGGGTGACGGTCGCGTGGGTGGTGCTCGGGGGCGTGAACACCGGGGTCGACGAGGTCGAAGCACTTCAAGAGCTCCTCGGCGATCTGCCCCTGCGCGTCAACCTCATCGACGTGAATGACGGCCGCCTCGCCGACGCCGGTGGGTTTTCGCGGGCGACCCCGGGCGAGCTCAAGGCGTTCCTCGACCGGCTGTCCGTCCTGAATGTGCCGCTGGTCCGTCGCTACTCCGTTGGCCAGTCCCAGGACTCGGCGTGCGGCATGCTCGCGGCCACCCGCCGACCGCCGGAAGCTGCCGGCTGCACCCCCACACCGGAGCCCGCATGCCCCCCACCCGCCTGACAGACACGGCCATCAGCGCCGCCCTCGCCGGCCTGCCCGGCTGGACACTGACCGACGGAAAGCTGGACCGCGCCTACGTCTTCGCGGACTTTGTCACCGCGTTCGGGTTCATGACGCAGTGCGCGCTCGTCGCCGAACGCATGGATCACCATCCCGACTGGTCCAACGTCTACAAGCGCGTGGACGTCTCCCTTTCAACCCACGAATCAGGCGGAATCACCGCGAAGGACGTCGCGCTCGCCACCGCGATGAACCGCATCGCCGCGCCCCTGCTCGCCCCGGCCGCCGGATAGCCGCACCCCCGATGGCCGCTCCCGTCCCGACTTCGACCTGGCCACCCACGCCCGACGCCAGCCAGATGCGCTGGTCCCAGCTCGCGACCCCGGCCGGCGCCCTCACAACGCTGCGGCTCATCATGGCCGGGACCCTGCCGTACGCGCTGCACACGTCGGGGATCCTGCCGTTGTACCTCCTCGCTGTCTGGACGGACGTGGCCGACGGCTACGTCGCCCGGCGCTGGGGACACACAACCCGCGCGGGCGCGGCCTACGACGCCTGGGTCGACAAGGCGCTGCACGTCAACCTCGGCTGGGCGATCGCGGTCTCCGACGTGGTGCCGGACTGGTTCATGCTGTGCTGGTTCTCCCGGGAATTGATCCAGCTCCCGATGCACTTTGTGCTGATGCACCGGTTCCGCGTCGCCAACGCCCCCGAACCGAAGACGAGCAATTGGGGCCGGGCGACGGCGATCACGCTGTGGCTCGCCTTCGTCGTCATCCTGGGCGGGTGGCCGGGGTCGACGCTCGCGCTCGGGCTCACGCTGCTGACCGCCGCGCTCGGGGCCGTCGCCAGCCTCGACTACGCGCGGATCTTCTTCGCCGACGACCTTCGGCGGATCTCGGGGATAGTCCGACCAACGCCGGCGCACGACGATGGGTGTGGTGCCGCTGTTGTGGAAGCCCAGACGTCGACGTAAGCTGATGCCATCCAAGTCCCGGCGCTCGCCCGCCACTGGAGTCCGAATGATCCGAACCATGCTCCCCTCCGCCCTCACGGCCTGCGTCGCCCTCCTCACCTTTGGCGCCGGCTGCAGCGGCAAGGGCACGGACACCGCCTCGGACTCAGCGTCGGACTCCGTCAGCAACGACGCCGACGGCGACGGCTACACCTCCATCGCCTCGGGCGGGACCGACTGCGACGACACCGACCCCAACGTCAACCCCGGCGAAGCCGAGACCTACTACGACGGCATCGACAACGACTGCAACCCCGCCACCGCGGACACCGATCAGGACGCCGACGGCTACACCGTGGATGTCGACTGCAACGATACGGACCCCACCATCAACCCCTCCGCCGCCGAGATCTGCGACGGCGTCGACAACAACTGCGACGGCTACGTGGACGAGGGCGTGACGATCGACGGCTGGTCGGATCTCGACGGCGACGGGTACGGTGACCCGCTTTCGCCCGTCAGCACCTGCGATCCCAACAACACGACCGTGGTGCAGAACGACGGCGACTGCGACGACTCCAACCCGGACGTCCACCCCGGCGCCACCGAGACGTGCACCGACACCATCGACAAGAACTGCGATGGGTCGGTCGGCACCGTCGACGCCGACGGCGACGGCTACCCGGCGTGCGAGGAGTGCGACGACAGCGATCCCGCCATCCACCCCGGCGCCACCGAGGTCTGCGACGGCAAGGACAACGACTGCGACGGCACCGTGGACGTGAACGCCGTGGACGCGACCGTCTGGTACCTGGACGCGGACGGCGACGGCTACGGCGACGACGCCACGAGCGTGACCGCCTGCTCCCAGCCCGATGGCTACGTGCCCGTCGGCGGCGACTGCAACGACGCGGACACCGCCTACAACCCGGGCGCGGCCGAGGACTGCTCCTCGACGGTGGACTACAATTGTGACGGTTCGGTGGGGTACGCCGACGCCGACGGCGACGGCTACCCCGCCTGTGAGGACTGCGATGACTCCAACGCCTCCGTGCACCCCGGCGGCGTCGAGGTGTGTGACGGGCTGGACAACGACTGCAACGGCACGGTCGACGACAACCCCACCGACCCGACCACGTTCTACGCGGACGCCGACAGCGACGGCTACGGGGACGCCGCCACGACCGAGGCCGCCTGCACGATCCCGGCCGGCTACGTCACCAATTCCACGGACTGCGACGACGCGAACCTCGGCATCAACCCCGGCGTGCAGGACATCTGCGACGGCGTCGACAACAACTGCGATGGCGTCATCGACGGCGACGCGACGTACTACTCCACGTTCTACGCCGATATCGATGGGGACGGGTACGGCGACGGGAGCGCGTCCGAGACCCAGTGTCAGGCCGACGCCGGCTACGTCGACAACGGGTCGGACTGCAACGACAGCGACGTCACCATCAACCCCGACGCCATCGAGGTCTGCGACGGCGTCGACAACGACTGTGACGGCACCGTGGACATCGGTGCTGTGGACGCCGGCTCCTGGTACACGGACGCCGACTCGGACGGCTACGGCACCGGCGCCGCGCAGGTCGTCTGCGACCAGCCCGCCGGCACGACCGACGTAGACGGCGATTGCGACGACACCAACGCCGCCGTGAACCCTGCGGCCGTCGAGGTCTGCGACGGTGTCGACAACGACTGCAACGGCTCGATCGACGACGGCGCGACGGACGCGACGACGTACTACGCGGACGTGGACGGGGACGGCTTTGGCGATGCGTCCGAGACGATGGCGGCCTGCGGGGGGGCGCCCGCCGGCTACGTCAGCGACGCGACGGACTGCGACGACACCCGCGCCACCGTGTTCCCCGGCGCACCCGAGTCCTGCAACGGCATCGACGACAACTGCAACGGCACCGTGGACGAGTCCGGCTCATCCGGCGAGACGAGCTGGTACGCGGACGCCGATGGCGACGGGTATGGCGACGAGACCGACACCGTCAGCGCCTGTTCGGCACCGTCCGGCTACATCGCCGACGCCACCGACTGCGACGACACGAACGCCGCCGTCCACCCCGGCGCCGCCGAGGTCGACAACGGGGTCGACGACGACTGCGACCTCTGGGTGGACGAGGACTTCGTCAGCGCCGGCGACCTCGTCATCGACGAGATCGACCGCCAGCCGTACGTCGGCGGGTCCTCCACCAACTCGGACGGCATGTGGTTCGAGGTCTACAACGCCTCGGCCCGCACCATCAACCTCTCGGACTGGTACATCATCCGGGCCGACGCCACGACCAACGACGCGTACTTCATCGACCCCGCGGACGACGTGACCGTCGCCCCCGGCGCGTACCTCGTGCTCTGCAAGACCTCGACCTACGAGGGCAAGTCCGGCACCAGCTACCCGCTCGCCTGCGACTACATCTGGGGCGACGCGACGCAAGCCGCGACGTACGAAGGGACCTACCACGACAACACCTTCAACTTCCAGCGCGACTCGGACTCGGTCTCCCTCTACATCGAGGGCGGCTCGTCCAAGGGCCGGAAGATCGACGGCATCACCTGGTACTACGACACCAGCGGCGCGACGACCGCGAACAACTGGCCGCGCGACGGTGGCCGGTCGATGGCGCTCGACCCCGATTCGCTGGACGCCGTGTCCAACGACAGCCACGGGAACTGGTGCTCGACGTCCAACACCTCGACGTACTCCTGGTACAAGTCGGGCAGCGTGACGGACTACGGGACGCCGGGCGCCAAGAACTACAACTGCTTCTGAGCCTGGATTACTGCGCTTCCTGCTCGGCCTTCTGGTAGCGCATCCACTTGCGCGTGGGCGTTGAGGACAGCTCATCCAGGAGCTGGACGAGCTCGTCGACGTGGACGCCGACATACGGGAACGCGCCGCGCGGCGTCTGGAGGAGCGTGATCCCGGCCCCGACGTGCACGCAACGCAGCAGCGTCAGCCCGCCGCCGACGAAGAGGTCGGGCTTTGTGACGACGTATTTGTCCTGGAGCGCGAGCTGGGACAGCACGCCGACGAGCACAGTCGGCTGCACCCCGTTGAACGCGCGCCGCGCCCAGGTGTAGTCGTGGTCCGGCTCCAGGTTCTTGTAGAGCATGAACGAGAGCGCGACGTTCACATAGGACTCGGAGAGCCGTGCGCGAAGATCGGGGTTTGACGACCAGATCGCGACGGGCAGGATCGTCGTCACGCCGACCCGGCTCTGGCGGCCGCGCGCCCAATAGCGGAAGTAGTACCGGTGCAGCTCGCCGGTCGTGCCGTCGTGGATCTCGGTGTAGAGCAGATCGTCGTTGTCAAAGTGGTAGCGGAGGTCCATCCCGTAGACGAACAACGTCGGCGGCTTGTCGGCGGCAGCGTCGAACATGGCGTCGAAGTTGACGACCACGTCGTTGCGGCTCCGGTGCGTCAGGAGCCAGGCGGGGGGGTGCGGGCCGCCTTCGGCGTGCTGAAAAAGCAGGATCGGCCGCTCAAAAGTGCCGTGGAGGACCCAGAAGTGCACGTCGTCGGTCGTGCCGTTCGTGCCGAGCCGGAAGGCGGCGTAGTGGTCGATCTCGCAGGGGTGCGCGTCCACGCACGCGGTGGCGTCCGTGTACGTCCGCGCGCTCCCGACGACGCCGGGATCCCCCCGGTCGTACGCCAGCAGCGGCGCGGCGGAGGCGGTTGCGAGCGAGAAGAGGACGCACCAGAACGCCATGCTCCCGGCCTAACGCACCGCCGAAAGCGGCACGGCGTCCAGGTTGCCGTCGACGACGCGCTAACCCCGCGCCCCCATCCGCTCGCCCAGCAGCGTCCCCATCGCCATCGTCGTCAGCGACGGATTCACCCCGAGCGACGTCGGGAAGATAGACGAGTCCGTCACGTACAGCCCCCGGAGGCCGTGGCTCTCGCCCGTCGGCCCGATCACGCTTGTGGCGGGGTCCTTCCCCATGCGGCAGGACGACATCGGGTGGGAGGCGTAGAGCGTGAAATTCGCCACGGGCAACGGGGCGAGCGCGTCGCGGAGGTCCTCCGCGGAGGTGTAGACGCTGGTGCCGTACACCGGCGCGAAGACGGTGCGCGCCCCGCCGGCGAGGAGCACGCGGGCGGTGTGGTACATCCCGGCCTTGATCCGGTCGATGTCGGGGTCGGCGAACTGGTAGGTGATGCGCGCGCGGCCATCCCCCCAGGCGCGGACGGAGCCGGTGCCGGTGTCGCTGATCATCACCACGCAGCCGCAGAGGGTTTTCAGCCGCGGGAGGGCCTCCTTCGTCGGCTGGCCGGTCAGGGTGAGCATGGAGAGGATGGCTTCGGGCGGGGAGGAGAACGTGTGCGGCAGGACGCCGTGCAGACCGGGTGGGTGGAAATACGCCCCTTGCGTCGCGCCTTTCCAGAGCAGCACGTCGAGGTCGCACCAGCCGAGGACGGCGTTGCCGGGGTGCAGGTGGAGGCCTTCGCCGAGCGCGGGGCCGAGGGTGTCGCCGAGGCCCGCGTGGTGCAGGAGGCGTGGCGTGCCGATGCCCCCGGCCGCGATGACGACCCGATCCGCGCGGACCGTGTACCGCCCACCCAATTCGCCGGTGTCGGGGTCGATCATCTGCCCGGAGATGCCTACCGCACGCCCGGCGTCGACGACGACACGATCGACCTTCGTCTCGGCCTGGATGCGCGTCCCTGAGAGGACGGCGTCCGCCAGCAGGTTCGTGTCCATGCTCGCTTTCCCGCCGGTCGGACAGCCGTAGTAGCAGACGCCGCAGCCGGTGCAGCCGGGCGTCGCGCGCTCCAGATACCCGCCTTCATAGCCACAAGCTGCCGCGCCGCGCACGATGAGCGTGTTGTTCTCGCCGGCGATGGCAAGCCGCGTGGACCAGATGCCGAGCAGCGGCCAGAGCATGTCGTAGACGGGCTTGAGCGCTGCGGGCACGAACCCGTCGTCGTCGATGACGTCCTTCCAGCCGTTCAGCACGTCGTCCGGCGCGCGCCAGGCGATGGCGCTGTTGATGATCGTACCGCCGCCGAGCCCACGACCCGCCGCGATCGGGATCGGCGCCGCGCTCATCGCTACCATCGCCCCGCCCTCCTGCTGGTGGTGTCGCATCGACGGCCCGAAGTGCTTCTCATAGCGCCGCCTGGACGGGCCTTCTTCCACGACGATGACCTTCGCGCCCGCGAGCGAGAGCGCACGCGCACAGGCCGACCCGCCCGGCCCTGCGCCAACGATGACGACGTCGCAGGTCTCCTCCTTGTCGGCGTTGGACCAGCCCGTCGCATCGGGTGGGGCGAGGCGGAGAGGGCCGTTCGCGGGGTTCCAGCTACCAGGCATCGTGCCCCACGAACGTCGACCCCGTCGACAGCCCGAACCCGCACCCGAACTGGTCGGCGATCACGGGGCTCACGTCCGGATGCGCCAGAAAGGCCATGCCGACGAAGATGTGGAGGGACTGGGCGAGGCCGCGCAGGTTGCCGTCTGTCGAGACGAGCCAGCCGCGGAGCACCTCAGCGACGGCTTCTGGGCCGCGCGCGGGGTCAGCGGCGAGGTCGGGGAGGGCCGCGCCGGCCTGCTCCCACGCGAGCGCGTCGAGCGCGTGGAGGCCGAGGCGGAAAAAATCCCGCTGCGTCTCGGCCATTCCGGCGAGGACGGCGTCGATGTAGCGGCAGACGTGCGCCTCGCGTCCGGAGAGCGCGGGTGTGCCGCCGGGCGGGAAGATGGCTTCGGCGAGGGCATCAAAAAACGCTACCTCCGACGCCGACAGGTGCCGGAGCGGGACGTCCGCAGCCTGACCCCACCAACTCCAACCCACCCCGCCGAGGCCGACCGGCACCGTCGCGAGCGCAGCGGCGACGGCGAGGAGCTGGCGGCGGGTGATGGGCACCGCGCGACCCTACTCGGGCGCGCCGACCTTGTAGATCTCGACCTGCTTCTCCGGCCCCTCACCGAGCGAGCGCGAGGCGATCCCGGGGACGGTGGCGACCTCGGTGTGCACCAGACGGCGCTCGTAGCTGTTCAGGGCGCGGCGGGTGATCTCGGGCTGGCCGCTCTCGTTCACCATGCGAGCGAGCTTCTGGGCGAGCGCACGGAGGCGATCTTCGCTGGAGCCGCGGTCGCCGCGGTCGTCGCGACGGGGGCCACGGTCATCGCGCCGCGGGCCACGGTCATCCCCGGGCGGGCGGGGGCCACGGTCGTCGCGCGGCGGGCGCGGGCCACGGTCGGCAAAATCGCGACGGGGACCGCGATCATCGCCGCGCGGGGCGTCGGAGCGGGGGCGATCATCCCGGGGACCGTCACGGCGCGGGCCGCGGTCATCACGCGGACCGTCTGCGGGAGGGCCGTCGCCCTCGGGCCGGGCGATGTCGATGCGGAACTCGACGCCGGGGTGCTTCGCGGCGATCGCCTGCTCCATGAGGTGCTGGATCGCGCGGAGCGTGCTGCCGCCTCGCCCGACCAGGTGACGGCCGGCCTCGCCGACGTCGACGTAGGTGAGCACGACGCCATCGCGTTTTTCGGCGCGAACGCGGCCTTCGCGGCCCATGCTCTTCAGCAAGCCCGACATCCAGGCCTCGGCGTCATTGGAGGCGGCGACGTCGCCGGGATCTTTCGCCCAGGCGAAGATCTTCACGGTCTCGGCACCGGTCGTGCCGGCGGAGCGGAAGTGCGCCATGTCGAGCTTGTGCTGGACGAGGTTGACCGGCACGCCGAGCGTGACGGCGGCGGCTTCGATGGCGAGCTTCAGGCTCCGGCCTTCGGCGAGGACGTGATTTTCGGGCATGCTCATTTGGTTCGGGCTCCGGGGTCGCGGGGGAAACGGGTCGCGGGGGTCAGATCGGAAGGCTGGCGGCGACGCTGCCGCCGTGCCGGGTGATGTAGTACTGCTGGGCGATCATCAGGGTGGTGTTGACCACGTAGTACACGGACATGCCCGACGGGTAATTGAACATCAGGAAGCCGAAGATGAGCGGCATTGCCTTCATCATCTGGGCCTGCGTCGGGTCGATCCCGGTCATCGGCATGAGCCGCTGCTGGGCGAACATGCCGCAGATGATCAGCACGGCGAGGATCCCGTAGGGGTCCTGCATCGAGAGGTCTTTCAAGTAGAGGAAGTGCGCGCCGTAGAGGTCCGGGCTCGCGTTCAGCGCCGCCGCCAACGCCCAGAACACCAGCATCTGCGGGATGATCGGCAGGCAGCCCGCCAGCGGGTTCACGCCTGCCTCGCGCATGATCCGCATCGTCTCCGCGGACTGCTTCTCCTTGTCCTCCGGGTAGAGGGTCTGGAGCTCCTTGATCTTCGGCTGGATCGCCTGCATCTGCTTGCCGCTGCGGAAGCCCCGTGCGGCCAGCGGAAAGAGCGAGCCGCGGATGAGGAAGGTCAGCGCGATGATGCAGAGGCCCCAGCTCGGGATGACCCCGCGGAAGAGCTGCAGCGTGAAGAGCACGATCTTCGCAAACAGCGCGAAGAAGCCGAGGCTGACGCCGCTCTCGAGGCCCCCGCCGATCTCGGAGAGCCGCTCGGACTTCTTGGCACCCACGTAGACCCGGAACGTCTGGACCATCGGCGCGCCGGGCGCCAGATCCTTCGCGTCCGACTCAAAGTAGACGCCCACGCGGGAGTGGCCCGCAGCGACCTCGTCGGCAGGGAGGCCGGGGAGCGGGACGTAGGAGACGGTCCCCTTCGTGGTCTCCGCCGGCATCACGGCGGCGAGGAAGTACCGGTCGCCAACACCGAACCACTGCGCGTCGCCCGTCCCGACGGCCTTTGGCGCCTTCAGGTCCTGCGGGGCGGTGAGCGTGTCGAGCGACCCCGCCCCGGCCTGAAGCCGCGGGTGCATGTCGTAGTTGCTGCTGATCGGCGAAAACGCGTCGTCCGCCGCGACCCAGAACGGGCCGGCGAGGGGCCGATCCGCCGTCCAGGTGACGGTGAGCTTCGCGAGATCCGGCGCATCGCCCGGCGACAGCGCCTCCGTGACGGTGAGCCCGCCCTCAGCCCGGGTCCAGGAGACGGTATCCCCGGTCCGGGTGACGGACGCACGGGCGGTCGAAGGCACGCCGGGGTCGCCCCGACCCGCGGTCAGGAACCCGCCCTGGGGCGTGAGGAGCGTCTCGTGATCGCCGCCCGAACGGTACGGCACCCACGCCCCGGGGTCCGGCTTCCCCGACAGCGTCAGCGCCTTCTGGTAGGCCCAGGACCACCACGGGGTCACGGTCACCGGGGCCTGCGCACCGGGGAGATCGACGGCCCGCACGCTGCCACAATCGGACACGGCGAGGCTGAACGTGGCGGTTGTGAAGGCCTCGCGCGCGTCCGTGCAGGGGTCGTCGACGGCGACGAGCGGCGGAGCGACGGCGGCGACGGGCGCGGGGACGGCGGTCCCGTCCGCCGCGACGGGGGCGCCGGCTGGAGCGGTCCCGTCCGTCGCCACCGGCACCGGCTTGGGCGCGAACCAGTTCGTCCAGATCCAGAAAACAGCCATGCAGAGCGCGATCGCGACGAGCGTTCGCTGCTCGCCGTTGTCCCGTGCGGGTTGTTCAGACATGGGTGCTCATGGCCCGACCGCGCCGATTGACCGGGCCGAGCGAGGCGCCCCGGGGTCGCCGGGACGGGGGACGGGGTCGAGACCACCCGGATTGTACGGGTGACAGCGGCACAGGCGCTTGGTACCGAGCCAGAGGCCCTGGGCGGGCCCCCAGATGGCGACGGCCTCGGCGGTGTACTTGCTGCAGGAGGGGTAGAATCGACACACCGGGGGCATCCACCAGGAGATGGAGCGCTGATAGGCACGGATGAGCGCGAGCACAAACGCCTTCATCCTGGCGGCCCCTTTTCGTTCCCGTTCGTGACGACCCGACGACGGACCCCGAGCGCGGCGCCGCGGCGCAACAGCTCGGCGACCTCCGCCGCGACGACCACGAAGCCCGCCTCGCCGGCCCCGGGACGGGCCTGGAAGACGAGATCGGCGGGCCCCGCGAGCCACGGACCGCGCGTGGACTCCCGCAGCCACCGCTTGACGCGGTTGCGGACCACGGCGTTCCCGACCTTTCGGCTGACGGCGAACCCGCACCGAGCGTACTCAGCACCGCCTGCAGCAACGATGAGCTGCAGGTGCGTGCCGCGCACGCGGCGGCCGTCCGACTGCGCCAGGGCGAAATCGGACGAGCGGCGCAATCGCTCCATGCTCGCCTCTGGCCTCGTCACGGGCCCCTGGGATCAGGAGCGCTTGTCGGCGATGACGACGACGAGCCGACGACGGCCCTTCGCGCGTCGCCGCGCAAGGAGCGCGCGGCCGGCGGTGGTGGACATGCGCTCGCGAAACCCGTGGGTACGCTTGCGACGGATGTTGTGGGGCTGAAAAGTGCGTTTGGACATGGGGCTCCGACCTGTACAGAAAGGCTGCGGCGGGTATCGTGAAGGCAGAGGTCAGGCAAGTGACGAATGGCCAAAGATTTCGTTCTAACCGGCCTCCCAGCGGGCCTAATCAAAATCTGCCACACGGCGCCGCTGCTACTTAAACGCGCCCGCGGCCTTGAGCAATTGCCGGCGTTGGGGTACACGTTTGGACGCCAATGACCGTGGCGGATCAGCGACCGTTGGTGGAAATCGAGCGCATGGACCTCTTCTGGACATCCTTCTGCAGCCGGCTCGAGTCCAAGATCGGCGAGCGCGACATGGACGCGTGGGTGCGCCCGGGGCTCGAGCTCTCGGCCCTGCTCCCGCGCCTCGACGATCCGCGTCGGGTCGTGTTCCGTTCCCTTTCGCCCTGGCATCACGACTGGATCGCCGAGAACCTGCTCGCGGACATCGGCGCGGTTTGCAACGACGTGCTGGGGCGCACCGTCAGCGTCGAACTCCTCGGAAACGGCACGACGACCCCGACCGTCGGAACGCCGACCAGCCGCAGTCGTGCCCCGTCCGTGGATCGATCGCTCGTGTTCGAGAACTTCGTCGTCGGGAAATGCAACGAATTCGCGCACGCCGCCGCCATCGCCGTCGCCGAAAATCCAGCGGCCGCCTACAACCCGCTCTTCATCTACGGCGGCACCGGGCTCGGGAAGACGCACCTCTCCCACGCCATCGGCAATCGCGTCGAGCAGCTCCATCCCCACCTCGCCGTCTGCCACATCGGCGCCCAGCAGTTCTTCGAGGAGATGGTTCGGGCGATCCAGAACAAGGCGAACCTCGATTTCCAGGAGCGCTT
Source organism: uncultured Pseudomonadota bacterium (assembly GCA_903844155.1). Classification (GTDB taxonomy): domain Bacteria; phylum Myxococcota_A; class UBA796; order UBA796; family SXON01; genus CAIUMM01. The sequence continues at coordinate 19,588 of CAIMSU010000122.1, forward strand.
CCGCACGGAGGTCGACGTCCTGATCCTCGACGACATCCAGTTCATCGAGGCCCGACAGCGCACGGAGGAGGAGCTCTTCCACATCTTCGAGGCGATGCAGCAGAACGGCAAGCAGATCGTCATCATCTCGGACGAGCCGCCGCGAAACCTCGGCAAGCTCGCGCCGCGCCTGCGCACGCGCTTCGAGCAGGGCCTGCTCGTCGACCTCCAGCCGCCGGACGTCGAGACGATGATGGCGATCCTCGGCCGGAAGGCGCAGGCCATGCGCCTCGACATCCCCTCGGACGTCCAGTACACCATCGCCCAGCGCGTCCGGTCCAGTGTTCGCGAGCTTGAAGGCGTGTTGAAACGTCTCTCAGCGCTCCACGCCTTTTACCGGCAGCCCATCACGCTCGCGTTCCTGCATGAGCGGATGAGCGACCTCATCCCGCCCCCGGCGCCGCCCCCCTCGCCGGAACGCATCATCCAGCGGGTCGCTGAGCACTACAGCCTCCGCCCCACCGAGATCCTCGGCAACCGTCGCCCCGCCAACATCGCCTGGCCCCGGCAGGTGGCGATGTACCTCACCCGTCGCATCACCGGCCTCTCGTTTCCCGAGATCGGACGCGCGTTTTCGCGCGACAACTCGACCGTGCAGTACGCATGCAACAAGGTCGAGGAAGGTGCCGACCGCGACGCGAACCTCCGCGCCGAGATCGAGCTGCTCGAGCGCCTCTGCCGCGCCCCGGCCGCTTGACGGCGCGACGGTGTGGACAACCCTGGGCATGACCTGTGCGCAGGCGCCGGAGAACCCGGGGAGCGCCAGGCAGGTTACCCACAGCCCCGCTTGCCGGCCGCGATCGGCTGGGGACAACCCCCGGCTTCTCCCGATTCGCCCCCCGGCTTCTCCACAAGCCAAGCACCCCAACAATCCCGTTCGAACCGCCTGAGTTTCACTTGTCCCTTCCTCCATAGGGACACTACGACCACAACTCCTAAAATACCCTACTCTCTCTATTCTCTCCCTTTCCGCCTCTCGGCGGCCGCACCTTCGGAGTTCCTGAATGGATTTCATCATCGACCGTGACAGCTTCCTGCAGGCGCTCACGCGCGTGTCCGGCTTCGTCGAACGAAAGGCCCAGAACGGGTCGATCTTGAGTTCGGTGCTGCTGCAGGCCGACGGCGCGGTGCTCCGCTACACGGGCACCGACAAGGCGCTGACGCTGTTCGGGAGCGTTCCGGCGACGGTGAAGGTGCCCGGCGAGATCGCGGTGGACGCCGGGTATCTGCTGAACACGGTGAAGTCGCTCTCCGGTGCGACCGTCACCTGCACGCTCGGCGATCAGCAGCGTCTGGAGGTTCGCTCTGGCAATTCGGTGTTCCGCCTGGTGGGACAGCCCGGTGCCGAGTTCCCGGTCACGCCGCCGCTCGATCAGAGCCGGTCGCTGCGCATCGCCGCGGATGCGCTTGCCCGGGTCCTCGATCAGACCCTGTTTTCCATCGCGCCCGACGACAACCGCTACGGGCTGAATGGGGCGCATTTCGAGGAGGTCACCGGGACGGACGGCACGGCGCTGCTGCGCGTGGTCGCGACGGACGGGAACCGGTTGTCCTGGAGCCAGGCGCCGTTCTCCGGCGAGTTGGCGATCGGCCGGAAGTCCCTGGTGCCGCGAAAGGGGCTCGCCGAGGTGCGCCGGCTCGTCGAGGGCATGAAGGGCGAGGTCGAGATCGCGTTCGGCGAGCGCGCGGCGGTCGTGCGACTCGACGACTGCACCGTACACATGCGCTTGTTGGAGGCGGACTTTCCGGACTACCGGCAGGTGCTGCCGACGACGTTCAAGCGCCGGGCCTCGGTGGAGCGCGCCGAGCTTCAGGAGGCGCTGAAGCGCGTGCTGATCTTTGCGACGGACATCTCCCGCTCAGTCAAATTCGCGTTCACCGAAGATGCGTTGACGCTGACGTCGCGGAAGCTCGACGCGGGCGAGTCGCGCGAAGAAGTGCAGACCGAGCTCCACGGCGAGCCGATCACGATGGGCTTCAATGGCCGTTTCCTGCAAGAGGTGCTCGGCGTGCTCGGCAGCACTCGCGTCCTGTTGGAGTTGGGCGACACGCTGTCGCCCTGCCTCGTCAAGGATCCGGGATCGCCGGACGCGCTCTTTGTCGTGATGCCCGTTCGGCTGGATTAGCCGCGGTCCATGCGGATCGTCCGCTTCCAGGCGCGATCATTCCGAAACCTTCGGGACGACGTCGTGGACGTGGACGCGCCGATGGTCGTCTTCTCGGGGCCGAACGGCCAGGGGAAGACCAATGCCCTGGAGGCGCTTGGCGTCCTCGGGAGCCTGCGGAGCTTTCGAACGCCCCGGCTCGCGGACGCGGTCCCGCACAACACAGGAACATCCGGGGATGTTCGGGGAAAGCTCGATCTGCGCGCCATTGTCCGGTCCGAGGGCCAGACACGGCAGTTCGCGTTCCTGGCGGGCGACGGGGAGCGGCGCCTCACGCGCGAGGAGCGGGCGGTCGACGCGGTCGCGTGGCTGACGTCGCTGCGGGCGAGCTGGTTTTCACCGGCTGATGTCGGCGTGGTGCGCGACGAGCCCCTCGCCCGTCGCGGGCTGCTGGACCGGACGATCCTTACGCTCGATCCCGGCTATCTGACGCTGGCGCGCGATCACCGGCGCGTGCTCGACCAGAAGGCCGCGCTCTACCGCTCTGGCCGGGCGACGGACGCCGAGCTCGATGCCCTCGACGCGCAGCTCGTGCCGCTCGGTGCCCGTGTGACCGCCAAGCGCCAGGCCACGGTCGCGCACATCCTCGGATCGTTTCGCTCCTTGTACGCGGAGATAGCAGGCGGTGAGGCCGCCGACGTGCGCCTGCGGTCCACGCTCGGAGAGGGGGATGAGACCGCGATGGCGAGCCGCTACGCCGATGCCGTAGCAGCGCAGCGGCCCCAGGAGCGTCAGCGGCGGCGCGTCCTCGGAGGCGCGCAGCGGGACGATCTGCATTTTGAGGTGGGCGGGCACCCGGCGCGGACGGACGCCTCCCAGGGGCAGGCCCGGTCGCTCGTGCTCGCGTGGAAGTTGGCCGAGATCCTCGCGGCAGGCGAAACGGGGGAAGTGCCGTTGTTCCTGGTCGACGACCTTGGAAGCGAGCTTGACGCGACGCGGACGGCGGCGTTCGTGCACCGGCTGCACGAGCTTGGGGCGCAGGTCTTCGTCAGCACGACGGACGTCCGGGTGGTGCCCGTGCGGCTGGCGACCGATGTCCGGATTGTGCAGGTGTCGCAGGGGGCGTTCACGTCGGTGTGACGGGCTGGTTCAGCGCCCGAACACGCGCTCGATCTCGCCGAGGTTCTGCAGCCGCAGGTCGTAGACGCCGGCGCGGGTGCGCACCCGGACCACCTGTCGGCCGTCCGCGTCCTTCTCGGGCGGCCCCAGCTCCATCGTCTGGGTGCTGCCGTCTGCGAGCGTCACCACCAGTTTTCCAGCGCCGGCGCCGAACGCGTCGTCGGCCGGGATCGCCGAGGCCCGCATCGTCGCCAGGGAGGCCGCCAGCGCATCGGCGAGCTTGCCGTCCACGTCCATGTTCGCGGGGCGCAGGACGGACCACGTCGCCTCGCCTGATCCCCGTTCGATCTCGACCGTGATCGACCCCTCCGTCAGCGCCAGCCGTCGGACCTTTGTGGGGTCAAAGGCGAAGAGATCCCGGTTCCGGTAGGCCGCCAGGGGCTGGGTGAGCATCGCCTGTAGACGTGGCGAAACCGCGTAGACGTCAGACCGGTCATCCACCCGGATGTACGCGGTCTTTGCGTCGCTGGCGCTGCCGAGGGTGATGGTGTGTACCGCGGCGCCGACGGTGAGGGTGGCGACCGACAGCGGCGTGTCGAGCCCGGCGGGAAAGCCGGCATTATGGATGTCCGACGCCGCCATCTTGCCGAGCGCCCGCGCGACGCTCTCGACCTCGTCGCCATCGAGGGCGAAGCCGGGCGGCGGGGTGCTCGCGCCGGGCTCGAGCGCCCAGGCCGCGTGACCTCCGGCGTTGGACCGGGTGAAGGCGAGGTGCTCGCCGGCGTGCGCGATCGTCAGCCGGGTCACGGTGTCCTTCTCGACGTCCAGCACGACCTTGTCCCGCCAGTCGGCGGCGGGCTCGTCGTAGCGCTGGCGGGGGCCGACGGCGGCCCGGTACACGGTGTCCGCGCCCGGCAGGCGAACGAACGAGCTGGTCGGCCCGACGGTGTGGCCGACGATGACCTGCAGCGCGGGCGTCTCGGCGGTCGTGTAGAGCTCCACGACCTTGGCGTCCTGGTCCTCAAGCTGGTAGTCCTTGAGGTTTCCCGCGTCCAACTTCGCGTCCATCGGGATGGCGACCGCGAACGTGTGGAGGATGGCGTGCACCTGCGCCACGTCGGCCGGGTACTGGAGGGGGGTCACGAGCGCCCAGCGTTCGGCGGCCGGGTTCGCCTTGTCAAACGCGGTGCGGTCGATCTCCAGGCGGTCGATCGGCGAGGAGATCACGATCTTCGTCACGTCCTCCGGGGCGGTCGCCGGGAGGGTCGGGAGGGCCGGCGGGGCGGCGGCGGGCGAGAGCGACCAGCCCACGGCGATGAGGAGGGCAGCCGCTATCGCCAGGAGGGCCCAGGTTTTTGGTGCGAGCCTCATCCCGCCTCCTTCTCGGCGGTCCAAGGCCGGGATCGCCGCCGTTGACGGAGGGCGCCGTACGTCAGGAGCAACAGCGGCGCCCAGGCGAGCTGGACAGCCTTCCAGACCCCGCGCTCGCTCGGCGTGGTCGCGGCGAGGCTGGGGGTGGCCGCGGCCTTTCCGCGGATCGCGAGGAGCGACTCGTCCGCCACCAGCCAGTCCGCGAGGTTCAGCATGAAGTCATGGTTGTTGGCGACGAAATCCGAGGAGCCGACGATGACGAGTCGGGTCGCCGTCCCTTCGATGAGCTGGCCGGCCTCTTTGGGCGGCGCGCCGGAGTCGTTCGGGTCCGCGCTGGTCACGGAGCCGGCGTCGGGCTCGGGCGGCGGCACCGGGTGCGCCTCGAAGAACGACCGGAAGGCGCCGGTCATCGCGACGATGAGCGGGAAGGGGCCGCGCTTCTCGCTGGAGAGGACGTTGGCGATCTTCGTCGGATCGAGGGTCTCGAGCTTGTCGACCACGCCGGACGCGGCGCTCGATTGGGCCAGAACCTCCGCCTTGACGCCGATCGGGAGGGCGTCGGAGACCGTCAGGGTCGAGGCGAACGGGAAGAGGAGCGACGCCGTGCCGCCGATGATGACGTTGGTGCGCGCGAGATCGATGGCTTTCGGGATGAGGGGGTAGTTCACGTCGCGGTACGACGTGCCGCCGCCGCTGCGCACGGGAAAGCGCATCTGCCCGTTCTGGACGCGGTCGAGCACCAGATCGTGGTTCACGCGGACGCCAAAATTGCCGAGCAGCGGGTCGAGCCCGCTCGACAGCCGGATCGGTCGCATGCTCCGAAGGTCGGGCCGGGTGTTGGTGACGAACGCGGCGAGCGCCCCACCGCGCATCACGAACTGGTCGAGCTGGTAGAGCGCCCGCTCCCCGAGCGCATGCTGCGGCCCGACGACGAGCATGGCGTTCACGTCGTCCGGAATGCTGCCGGCGCCGCCGAGCGGGATCTGCTTGAGGATGAACTTTCGGGCGAGGTCGCCCGCGAGCGCCCGCACGGGGCCTGTGTCCCGGGTGTAGTCGGGCTCGCCGTCGCCGACGGCCCAGCCGATCGTCTTCACGTCCTCCTTTTTCATGGCGAGGCGCAGGAGCGCGGCGGACACGTCGTATTCGAGTGTGTCGAGGTCCGTCACCGCCGGGAGCACCTCCTGCCGGTCCCCGTACAGCAGCACGACGCCCATCCAGATCTTCCGGAGTTCGGCCCTGTCCTGGTCGTGGAAGGTGTAGTCGAGCTGCTGCAGGCCAAAGCCCGCAGCCGCCGTCGCGGCGGCCGGGTCCAGAGCCGGGTCGACGGCCTCGATCGTCATCCGCCCCCGCGCGTACGACGCGAACTCAGCCAGCTTGTCCTTGACGAACTGCTCGTGGTTCTGGTAGGGGGCGCCGAGCCCCGCGGTGAAGTACACGCGGGCGACGATTGGCTTGTCGAGCTTCTGGATGACCTGCTTGCTCGCCTCGTCCAGCGTGTAGAGGTGCTGTTCGGAGAGGTCGACGCGGTCGACGTGCAGGGCGGCCCAACCGTTGGCCAGGAGCACGATCAGCACGGTCAGCGCCATCTGTACGTGGCTGTTGAACAGCAGGTTCTGGCGGGGCGTGGTCATCGGTCAGCCGAGCCGGCGGCGCTCAAGGAGCCAGACCGCCGTGTGCAGGCCGAGGCCGGTCAGCCCGCCCCAGAAGACCAGATCCCGCAGGTCGATGACGCCGCGGGCGAGGCTGTCAAAATGGTAGCTGAAGCTGCCGTATTGCAGCAGCGGCAGCAACGGCGTCGGCACGCGGTCCAAAAACAGCCCGAGGACGAAGGGGAACGTCGTGAGCGCAAGGGCGACGAGAAAGGCGATGATCGGGTTCGACGTCGACGCGGACGACGCCAGCCCGATCGCCGTGAGCGCCGAGCCGAGCAGGAGCAGACCCATGTAGCCCCCGAGCACGGGACCCCAGTCAAGCCCGCACTCCGAGAACATGCGCAGGAGCGCCGGAGCTGCCCCCTCGCCGAGCGTAGCCGGCGTCGAGAGCCACGCGAGCATCAGGGGGTAGCCGAGCGTGCTGGCGACGAGCAGGCCGACGAGCGCGAACGCCGCGAAGAACTTGCCGAGGACGAGCTCGGCCTCGGAGATCGGCAGGGTGGCGAGGATCTCAAGCGTCCCCGAGCGCTTCTCTTCCGCGAACACCCGCATGGTCAGGGCCGGAACGAGGACGAGCAGGAAGAACCCGGCCCAGAAGAACACGCCGCGCATCGACGCCGTGCCCGCCGCGAACACGTCGTCGAACCAGAGCGAGAAGCCGCCGACGAGCAGGCCGTAGATCGGCACGAGGAAGTAGGCGAACGGCTGGTCAAAGGCCGCGCCGAGCTCCCGCCTCATGATCGCGAGCGTCGTCTTCACGCCGGCTCGGCGCTCCGCAGCACGGTCGCGAGGAATTGCTCGTTCATCAAGCGGAGCTGGGTCGCCAGCGCGTCGATCATGCCGCGGCGGTAGGCGACGGCCTCCGGCGTTGCGTCCGCCTCCAGCTCCTGGGTGACCTCGGCCGGGAAGGTCACGACCCAGCTCGGCTCCAGCGCGACCGTGGTGCAGATGCTCACGGTCTCCATGGCGCTGCCGACACGCCCGCAGAGCTGCCCAGGCGCCAGCGTGGCGGACAGCGTGGGGTAGTCTTCCGGGCCCGGGTGCCAGACGCCAAACGAGCCGGTAGCGACCATGAACGCGTCCGTCGTGTCCTCCCCCCGTGACGTGACGGCGCGGCCTTTCGGGATGGCGTTGAGCGTGAGGCGGGAGGCGAGCTTGCCAAGGATCCCGGCGTCGCGCGAGGCGAACCCGGGGACGAGGCGAAGGACGGCCACGACCTCGGGCGCGGGCGGCAGGCCGAACACCCCGGCGAGGCGCCCGAGCAGGCTCGGCGTCGGGATGGGCTCGGGGTCGAGCATGCCCGCGATGCGCCCCTCCATCGCCTGCACGCGAGCAAAAAGGGAGGTGAGCGCGAAGGCTTCCAGGTTCCGCACCATGGGGTTCGCCTGCACCCGCAGAAACCGCAGCGCGTCCTCATCGAGGATGAGGAGGCGGGTGGGGCCCACCGTGCTGGTGACCGTGGCCGAGCGCCGGTCAAACGTGCCGAACAGCGCCATCTCGCCGACGACGTCGCCAACGCCCACCCGCCCCAGCTCCACGTCCCCGAGCGAGATCATCAGCTCGCCGTCCACGACGATGAGCAGGCTGCGGTCGGCCTCGCCCTCCCGCAAGAGCTCCTCGCCAGCGCCGATGACGTACGGCTTGAGCGCCGCGTTCGCGATGGCGCGCTCCTCGTCCGTCAACCCGTCGAAAAGGCCGATTGCTTCCATCAGATCGGGCGATCGGTCGGGGAGGGCGCGGACGCGAGCGCGGCCCGGCGGCGGTCCCAGTCCCGTAGCCATGCGGCGGACGCCTCCGCGTCGTTCTTGTGGAGGTTGGACGCGTCCACCAACGAGACCACATAGGACGCGCCCGTGAGCGTTACGCCCGCGGCGGTCACCGCCTTCCAGGGGGCGGCCGAGGTCTCATCCTCGTTGGTCTCGTAGACGTCCACTCGCGAGGTGGCGTAGGCCGCGGTGGCGACGCCGATCGCCTGCGTAGCGCTGTAGAGGATGGCGCGGACCGGCTTCTTCTGCATGTACAGGTCGATGCCGAAGGGCAACAGGGCGAACGCCGGTGGCTCGGCGCGTGCGCTCGGCGTCGCGGCGAACGCAAGCAGGAGGGCGGGCAGCATGTGGTCCCGTATCCTGATAGCGACGGGCCTGTGCCCCTGCGACGCGCCCGGTTCCGCACCCCGCTCGCGGCGGTTGGCGTGCTCTGCGCGTGGGGGTGCTCGCGGTCGCCGAACCCCTCGCAGGCGGTGCTCCCGACGCAGCTGTCCGTGCTCGCCGAGCGTCAGGGCGCTGCCGGCCCCGAGCCCGTCTCGCTGGTCCTCGATCTGCGCCGGAATTCCCGCGATCAGCTCGACGTGCGGGTCGCGCCCGGCCTGCGACTCTGGGACGGGAAGCACCTCTGGGAGCTGCAGCACAGCCTGGACGCGCGCGGGCATGGGCTGCGCGTGACCGACCTGAAGGCGGGGCTTGGCGGGGACGTCCCGCTGTTCGGCGATGCCCCGCTCGACGTGGTTGGAATGACACGACGTGACGTCTTTGTGGGGCTCCCGAACCACGCCACGTTCCGGTGCGAGCTCGCGCGACCCGCCTGTGAGCAGGCGTCCGTCGAGCCGTTGCCCATGAGCCACCCGGGCCCCGGCCACGGTTTCCAGCTCGGACTCGCCGACGGCACCCTCACCTTGCGCCTGCCGTACGCCGCGGGCGACGCCGTCCTGCTCGACCATGTGCTGCGCCTGGTCGGCGTCCACTGGGTGCACGAGGCCTGGCTCGACCACGACCCGCTGCTCGACCGCACCTACCGGGGGCGTGGCACGCTCGCGGCAGTCTCCCGCGCGGTCTCCGTGGACGGCGACATGCACGACTGGGCCGACGCGGAGCCGATGGTCGTCGATGCGCCCTGGCAGGTGGAGTCGGGTGCGGAGGACTGGTCGGGCCCGCGCGACGCCAGCTTCTCCATCGCTGCCGGCGCCCCCCGGGCCGGCTCGGTCTGCTTTGCGGGTCGAGTGCGCGACGACGACTGGACCGCCGGCGACGGGATCACGCTCCACGTCGGCCCGAGCGGTGCGGTGCGGGAAGTCCGGGTGGCGCTGGCGGCCGCGGACGGTGGCCTTCCCGCGCCTACGGACACGGCCCGCGTAACGGCCGGCTGGTACTCGCGGTCTTTTGAGGTCTGCGTGGCCGATCCGGGGCTGCCGACCACCGGCGAGGTTCCGTTCGCCGCCGAGCTGGAGGACCACGATGCGCACGGCACCACCGTGCTCGCCTCGGCGCCGCGCGTGGACGGCGCCGGGCAGGGCGCCCTCCGGCTCGGCAGTTGAGCCCCTTCGGTATCGTCGGCATCCCGATCGCGGTGGTCGGCGCGCTGGTCCCCGGCGCCGTGCTCGGGGTGTGGCTCGGCCGCTGGGGGCACCCGGTCGAGGTCGTCGCCCTCGCCATCTTCGGCGTTGAACTCTGCATCTCCGTCCGCAGCGGGCAGCCGGTCTACGGGCTCTCCGCGTACGTGCTCCTGGTCGGTCGTTGCGCGCGCCGGGTCGACCCGCGCGTCCGGCTCCTCGGCGCCCGGCTGCGGCTCCATCCGTTCGGCGACGTCGAACTTCCCCTCGTCGCCCCTGGCATTTTTTCGGGAGCGGCGCTGGGGTTTGCCCTGCAGGCCATCCCGCGACTCTGGGCGCTTCCGCTGGCGGTCGGGGTTGTGCCTGCCGGGCTCGTCGCCGGCGTCTTCGGCGTCGCAGCGCTCGCCCTCGACCTTCAGCACGCGAGCGCGCTCGAGGAGGCTGGCGCCCTGCGCGGCGCCACCGGCCCCGTCCTCCTCCCACACCTCTCCGTCGCGGACCATCTTGACGCCTCCGTCGTTCGCGCTGCCGACGCCCCGCTCGTCCCCGAGGTGCTGGCCGGCGTCCGCCACCGTCGCCCCCGGCACCTCACCCCGCCCGAGCGCCTGGCCCTCGCGGCAGCCCTCCCGGCCGGGGCCGGCGGTTAGACCGCCGCCATGGTGCGTCCTGAAGCCTCCGAGCCCGAATCCGCGCAGGCGGGGACGAGCGCGGCGGCGGGCTGCATCTACCTTGTGGGTGCAAGTCCCATCCCGGTAGGCGCCGAAGCGCCGGGTAGCAGGCTGCC
>CAIMSU010000123.1 GCA_903844155.1 uncultured Pseudomonadota bacterium
CCGTCGTCTACCTGTCCGAAGCTGCCCCACGAAGACCGTTGGAAAGCCGTGTGCGGGAAAACCGCAAGCACGGTTTGAATGGGGGCTTTTTGAAACAAGCCGGCAAAACGCCGGTATTGCGCTAAGAGTCTACCTATGCTCAACCTGCCGATGACCGTCATCCTGCTTGGCCTGACGAGCTTCTGGACCGACGCCGGTTCGGAGATGATCTTCCCGTTGCTGCCGATGTTCCTGACCGGCGCGCTCGGCGCTTCGCCGGCGTTCCTGGGGCTCGTCGAGGGCACCGCGGATCTGGTCGCCAGCGTGCTGAAGCTCTACGCGGGACGGCTCTCGGACCGGCTCGGGATGCGGAAGCCGCTGGTCATGGGCGGCTACGGCCTCGCCAGCCTCGTGCGCCCGCTCGTGGCCTTCGCGACGGCGCCGTGGCACGTGCTCGTCGTGCGGGTGACGGACCGGGTCGGCAAGGGGGTGCGCGGGGCGCCCCGGGACGCGCTCATCGCGGATGCGGCGGTGGACGGACAATCCGCGCGCGCTTTCGCGTTCCATCGCGCGATGGATCACTCGGGTGCTGTCGTCGGGCCGCTGGTCGCGGCGGGGCTCCTGGCCTACGGAATGCCCCTGCGCACGGTGTTCTTGTGCGCTGCGGTGCCGGGGATCCTCGCGTTCGCCACCACCACGCTCGTGAAGGAGCAGGCGCCGCCGGCCGCGCCCGCGAAGGAGGTCACAGCCGGGACCTCCGCGCCGGTCGCCCTGCCGCGCCCGTTCTGGGGCTTGCTCGGTGTGCTCGCGGTGTTCGGCCTTGGGAATTCATCGGACGCGTTCTTGCTACTGCGCGCGAAGACGCTGGGGGTCGAGGACGCGCACATCCCGCTGTTGTGGAGCTTCTTCCACGTCTCCAAGGTGGGGTTCTCAGCGGTCGGCGGCTGGATCGGGGACAAGCTGCCGCGGCGCTACGCGATCGTCGCCGGGTGGGCGGTGTACGCGGTCGTCTACCTGCTCTTCGGCCTGGCGACGTCGTCGTGGCAGATGTGGGCGTTGTTCGCGGTCTATGGGATCTACTTCGGGCTGTGTGAGCCGGTCGAGAAGGCGCTCGTGCGGGACGTGGTGCCCGTTGCCCTGCGCGGGAGCGCTTTTGGCTGGTACAACTTCGTGACCGGCGCGATGGCGCTGCCGGCCTCCGTGCTCATCGGCGCCGTCTGGGCGACCTGGGGGCCCATGCCGGCGCTGGCGACGGGCTCGGGGCTGGCCGGGCTTGCGGTGCTGGGCATCCTCGCCCTCTCGCCGATGCTCAAGGCGGCAGGATCTACCGGCTGAATCGTCGGATCAGGCCCGTTGACGTCGCCGGGTCGCGGCGAGGCCCAGCGCGACCATGCCGACGGCCCACCCGCCCGCGCCGGGGTCAGTGGCGCACCCGCATCCCTTCGGTTGACCGCTGGTTTTCCCGGTGTCGTCCGGTGAGGATCCGGTGTCACCGGTGTCGGTGGGCGGCGTGTAGCAGGAAGCGTCCGCGCCAAGGCAGAACTCCACCTTGGTCGACTCGGCTGCCTGCGTCGCGTTCACGCCAAAAAAGTAGTAGTCGCCCGCCGCATAGTCCCCAAGGTCCACGACCCCCGCCGCGGATGCCGGGTTCGCGAGCATGGCGTTGACGTGGCCGTTGGCGTCCAGGCCCCAGAGCTGGAACGTGACGTCCGGCGCGTCGGCCGCGAGCCCGAATTGCAGGTCGCCACCCGGCCATTCCAGCTTGTAGTAGGTCGTCGCCAGCGGGTAGAAGCGCTGGTCGTCGTCGAGCGAGGGCCCTTTGGCCTCCATCGTCGGCGGGCCGATGCTGGCCGCAAAGTCGTAGCCGGCGCCGTCGGGCAGGCCGCCCGCGAGTGAGCCCGTCGCCAGGTTCCACACGGCAAAATCCACAAAATCCGTGCCGAGGTCGGTGCGGTCGGCGATGGCCTGGACGAGATCCTCGTTGTTCGCGGTCGCATCCAGGTAGTCGAGCATCCAGGCGTCGCCGTAGCGCTGGGTGATGAAGTACCAGAAGATGGCGGTCGAATACGAGAAAGGCGGGACCGGGCCGGCCGGCGGCGAGTCGAGGCTGCGCCCCGTGTCGGTCAGGTAGTAGTCGCAGTACGACTCAAAGTCGGCGTTTCCCGTGCCCCCGATGGCCAGGTCGTAGAAGTTCTCGGCCCACTCTGCCGTGCCCTCGGCGTACCAGGAGTCCTCGCTGTCGTTGTAGGAGGCCTGGACCGCGTGAAAAAGCTCGTGGGACGTCAGGGTTTCGATCGCAAAGTCGATGCTCGAATAGCCGTACCCCTGAAAGTCGTTCTCCATCTGGAAGTAGCCGGAGCAGATGTTGGCGGTGCAGTGCTCGGGCGCGTAGTTGCCGTCGGCGTCGCCGCCAAAGTCCACGAGGTACACGTCCAGCGCGTCTGAGCCGCCGGCGGTGCCGTCGGAGACGAGCGGGCGAAAGCCGAAGTCGGCGTAGGTCGCGAGCACGCTGTCGGCGTCGGCCGCGACGGTCTCGGCAAAGTCGGGAATGCCGTCGCCGTCGGTGTCGCCGGCCTTGACCACGTTCGGGCCGGACGACGAGTACCACACGCGCGCGCGGCCGCCGGCGCTGTCGATCGACGTGACGACGTCCGTCGCGTCGTAGGCGTAGCTCCCGCCGTCGGTGGGTCGGGCGAGGGCGGTCGGGAGGAAGTGGAGGACGGCGACGATCGGGAGCAGGAGCATGCAGCCGACGTATCCCAGCTTCCGGGGCCGTAGGCGGGGTTACATTGGGGCATGAACCGTGCCTCCGTCTTCTGCCTCGCCGTCGCCTCGCTCGCCCCCTTCGCCCTGGCCGCCTGCTCCGGCACGAAGGCAACACCCGATTCGTCGGCCGACTCGGGGTCCGACACCGGCACCGGCCCCGACGCCGTCTGCACCCAGCCCACCCCCATCGCCTGCACCGACCAGATCATCTCGGATCTGTCGCTCCACGACGACAAGACCTCGACTGGCGACGTCGTGACCACCACCGACGGCACCGATTTCCTGACCACCGTCGACGCCTCGGCCGGTGGTTTTGGCAACGAGACCAAGCACGCGTGGACCTACCTGAAATTCACGCCGACGGGCGCCGAAAAGGTGTCGATCGACGATGAGACCGCGCTCACCTCCATGGACTGGGATCTCTCGGCGCGCCGGTTCATCCTGCGGCTCAATGGCGGGAGCAGCGGGCCATCGTGCGTTGGCGCGGACGCGGTCGGCGGCGGCGCGACCTATGAGAGCATCACATCAATCCCGTCGGACGCGGCCTATGCGATGGACGCGTTCTACGACGCGGACTGCAACCTGATCGGCGATTCGTCCGGCCTGCCCGGCAGCCCTGCCGTTGCGCTCGCGGCGTGGTGGTCCTACGCAAGCTGCCTGGAAACGACCGGCCAGCCGTTCCTCATTCAGCTCGCGGATGGGCACGTGATCAAGCTGCGCGTCGAGTCGTACTACGGGTCGAGCCAGGACGAGTGCAACAGCACCGGGACAACGTCCGCGGACGGCGGGTACTTCATCTTCCGCTGGGCGTATTTGAACTAGACGGGACGGGCGTTACTTCCCCACGCAGAACCTCGCAAAAAGTCGGTCGAGCACGTCCTCGCCGGTGTCCCGGCCGGTCAGGACATCGGCGTGGCGGATGGCGGCGGTCAGCTCGGTGACGGCGATGGCGGGACCGGCGATGGGCAGGGCGTCGGCGGCGGCGGTCGCGGCGGCGGCGATGGCGAGGAGCACGTCGCGCTGGCGGGCAGACGTGACGAGCGCCTCGGCCCCGGAGGTCACGCCCACGAGGCCGGGCAGCAACGCGTTGCGGAGGGCGTCGACGCCGTCGCCGGTGGTGGCCGAGACGGCGTGATCATGCGGAAAGCGGGCGGGCGCGCGGTCGATCTGCGTGGCGACGTGAAGGTAGGGGCGGGCGGGCGGTAGGCCCGGTGGCTCGTCGACGCGCGTGCACCAGAGCCGGAGGTCGGCGGCGGCGGCGGCGGCGCGGCCAAGCGAGAGGCCGGCGGCTTCGATGGCGTCGTGCTCGTCGCCGTCTGGCTCGGCGGCGGCCGGGACGCCCACCGCGGGGGGCGGGCGGCGCTCACCGGCCGTGTCGAGCAGGAGGATGCGGCCGCTGGGGAGGAGCAGGGGCGCTTCCACGACGTCCCGGGTGGTGCCGGGGGTCGCGGAGACAATCGCGCGTTCGCGGCCGAGCAGCGCGTTCAGCAGGCTCGACTTCCCGGCGTTCACCCTGCCGACCAGCGCAACGCGCGCGCCGTCCAGCGCGACGGCCCCCGCCCGCCAGCCCGCGGCCAGCCCTGTCGCCTCCGCTGCGATGACTCGCAGGCCGCCGGCGATGGCGTCGTCGGTGGAGAAGAGCAGGTCCTCCCCGGGGTAGTCGAGGATGGCCTCCAGCTCGGCGGCAACGTCGACCAGGCGGGCGCGCAGCTCGTCAACGCGGGCGCGCAGCGCGGGGGCTTCGCGGGCGAGGGCGAGACCAGCGGGGCTCGTCGCCCGGATCGTCGCCAGCACGGCCTCGGCGCCGATGGCGTCGATCCGCCCGTTCAGGAGCGCACGGCGGGTGAATTCCCCGGGTGACGCGAGCCGGGCACCCGCGGCGATGAACGCGCCGACGAGCCGCTCCGCGAGCATCGGGTTCCCGTGGCAGGCCAGCTCGGCCACGTCCTCGCCGGTGTAGCTGCGGGGGCCGAAAAACACGGTGGCGACGGCGTCGTCGAACACCCCCTCGGCATCCCGCACGCGCACGAGCGTCGCCCGACGGTCAGCCGGCACCCGTCCGCAGATCGCCCGCATCGCCGCTGGCAGGCCCGCGCCTGTCGCCCGCACGACAGCGATCGCCGAGTAGCCGACAGGCGTTGCGAGCGCGACGATGAGCGGGAGCACGCGGCCTCGTAAGCTGGGCGTGGTACCCTGCGCGCATGGCTACTGCGTCTTCCGTCCCCTCCGGTCCCCCCCAACGTGTCGTCGTCACCGGGGGCGCCGGCTACGTCGGCAGCGTCCTTGTGCCGCACCTGCTCTCGGAAGGCTACCGCGTTCACGTCGTCGACAACCTGCGGTTCGGCGGCGAGAGCATGCTCGCCAACTTCATCCACCCGAACTTCTCGTTCACGTTAGGCGACGTCACCGATTCCGCGACGATGAAGGCGGCGCTGGCTGGGGCGGACGCCGTCGTCCACCTCGCCGCGCTCGTCGGCTACCCGGTGTGCAAGAAGCTCCCGGACGAGGCCCGTCGCACCAACATCGTCGGCACCCGCAACGTGATCGAACACGCGCCGCCCGACGCAAAACTCATCAACTTCTCGACCGGCTCCAACTACGGCGAGGTGCTTGGCGTTTGCGACGAGGAGACGCCGCTGAACCCGCTCTCGCTGTACGGCGAGACCAAGACCGAGGCCGAGCGGATGGCGATGGAGCGGCCGAACACGGTGGCGCTGCGGTTTGCGACGGCGTTTGGCCTCTCGCCCCGGCTGCGGCTCGACCTGATGATCAACGACTTCACCTACCAGGCGCTCGTAAACCGGTACTTGCTGGTGTACGAACGGCACTTTCGTCGCACGTTCATCCACGTGCACGACATGGCGCGGGTCGTCCCGCACCTGCTCCGGACCTGGGACGCCGCGAAGGGAAAGACGCTCAACGTCGGCCATGAGTCCATGAACCTCACCAAGGAGGACATCACCGGCATCCTGGCGACGAAGCTGGACTTCCACCTGTACTTCGCGGACGTTGGCAAGGACGAGGACAAGCGGGACTACGAGGTCAACTACGCGCGCATCCGCGGCCTCGGGTTTGAGACGGCGGTCGACATCCACCGCGGCCTCGACGAGCTGATCGGCGGCCTGCGCCTCGTGCGGATCCGGAACCCGTACTCCAACGTCTGAGTCCGGCAGCGGGATAGCCGTCTGCGCCGCAATTTCGCGGCCGGAGCCAGCGTGTCCATCCAAAACCCCTTTCGCGGACCCAGCCGGCGCGAATGGGTGATCCTGGCGTTGCTGGCCTGCTACTTTGTGGTTCCGGCGTATCTGCTGCGCGACTGGTGGATCGAGGATTCGGCCATCGCGTTCTCCTACGCGCGAAACCTCGCGCACGGGAACGGGCTGGTGCCGTTCGCGGGGGGCGAGCGGGCGGAGGGCTACAGCGATCCGCTCTGGGTGCTGATCCTCGCCGGTGTGCAGCTCGTCGGCCTCTACCCGTACTTGTGGTCCAAGGTCATCGGCGGGCTGTTCGCGGCGGCGTGCGTGCCGCTGGTGTGGGGCATCGCGCGCCGGGTGCCGGGGGCGGGCCCGCGGGCGCCGATGATGGCGGCGGCGCTTGTCGCGACCAACCCCCTGCTCGGGATCTGGGCCAATTCCGGGCTCGAAAACTCGCTGTTCTCCATGCTCCTCGCGGCAGGCGTGCTGCGGATGCTCGTGGAGGGCGACGCGGCCGATCTCGGGCGACGGCTTCGGCCCTACTCCTCGCTGCTGTTCCTCGGCGTCGCGCTGACGCGCACGGAGGGCATCGTCTACGCCGCGTTTGGCGCCGGCGTTGGCGCGCTTGGTGACCTCCGTCGGCAGTCGCTGGGGCGCGCTGTGGTGCGCATGCTTGTCCTGTTCGTGCCGTGGGTCGGCTACGAGCTCGCGCGCTACGCCTATTTCGCGCTTCCGTTTCCGCTTCCGTACTACGCCAAGCTCGCGGATGAGACGTTTGACGTCAAGAACTGGAAGACGCGCGGCTGGATGGGCCTGCGGGGGTGGGCGCTGCAGTGCGGGATGGGGTTCCTGTTCTTTGTGCCGGTGCTCGGGATCACGCGGGGGCGCGGCATCCGCGCGTTGGCCGTGCTCGGGGCCGTCCTCGGCGCAGCGGTCCTCAAGGCGGGCACGGTCCCGGAGCACACCTGCGTCGCCATCGTCTCGGCGTTGGCGCTGTCGCTGCCGTTCCTCGCCTTGCCCAACGGCCCGGCGCGGCTGGTCCTCGCGGGCCTCGGCACGATCACCCTGGCCTTTTCGATCCTCTCCAACGGCGACTGGATGGCCGGCTTCCGCTGGTACTCGCTGCTGGTCATCCCGCTGACGGTGCTCTACGCCGTCGGGATCGGGGCGATCGCAGCCCGGTTTTCCCGCCGCTGGGCGGGGCTGCTGACCGGCGCGCTGTTCAGCGCCCAGCTCATCTGGAACCTCTGCTTCATCGGCATCTACGCGAAGGCGCCCGAGTCGATGACGCCGTTCACCACGAAGGGACGCGTCGACGCATTCAAGGACATCGCGCAGAAGATCCACCTCGATCGCCCGTGGATCGCCGTCGACCACGCCATGGGCGGGCACATGTGGTTCGCGCCGCCCGACGGCATGACGCTGGACTGGTACGGGCTGACGGACGAGACCTTCGCGCTCCACCGGCCCGTCCACGGCTTTGCCGGCCAATTCCTGCTCCATCCAGCCACTTTTGACTTCGCCCACATGGACGCCGGCTTCCGGTTCGAAAAGGCCTTCAACGACCAGTTCGTCGAGACGCCCAAGACAAAGGGCCGGACGAAGGACGACTTCATCCACCGCACGCTGCTCACGACGCCGGCGTGGCCTGGGCCGCCACACGTCGTGACCTGGTCCGACGGCCACCGGCTCGAGGGCGTGAGCGTTCCGGCGCCGAAGGTGCGACCCGGCGGCGCTGTGTACATGGAGCTGGGGCTGTCGCGCACCGCAGCCGACAACGGCGACTTTGACGTCTCCGTCGTGCTCTCAGGGCCCGACACCGTCAGCTTCTCGGCCTCGCCCGGCTACGAGGGTCTGTTCCCGCCGGGGCTGTGGCACGAGGGCGAGATCTTCTGCGGCAAGTACGCTTTTGACCTGCCGGCCACGCTGCCGCTGGGGACCTACAGCCTCACCGTTGGGGTGACCACGCCGAAGGGCGCACCGGCGATCGTCTCGGGCGACCCGGTCTACGCCGACGTTGTGACCGTGGTCTCGCAGGCAGACGCGAAGGCGAACGACGAGGCGAACTGGGAACGCGGCCTGGCGGCGGCCGGCAAGGGCGACTGCGAGGCCGCCGAGAGCGCCTGGCTCGAGGCGCTCCACGGCGAGCCGAAGAACCTGCAGTGGGCGCGGGAGCTCTCACGACGGGCGGCGACCCCCTACGCCGACTGCTGGGCCGGCCATGTCGCGGGCGAGCCCGACGTCGCCGCGCAGCTTGAGGACCTGCGACGCGCGAGACGGTGGGACCCGACGTCGCCCTCCGCGACGGCAGCGGGGGTGGCAGTCGCCGATGCGCTTGAGCCGAGCGCGGCTGAGGCCCGCGCCGCCGGGAAGCTCGAGGACGCCCTGCAGCGCTACGACGACGTCGTCCGCGCCGACCCGACGCGGGCGTGGGCGCGTCGCTACGCGGAGGACGCCCGGTCTGAGCTTCTGCGCCTGCATCCGCCCAAGCCGCCACCCAACGGCCCCAAGCCGGCGACCACCGCCCCGGCGAAGTCGGCGACGGTCGCGCCCGGGAAATCGGCGACCAGCGCACCGAAGCCGGTTGTTGCGCCCGCGGGGGAGCCCGCGGTGACCGATCCCGCCGTCAGCGACCCGAACGAGCCGTCGGACCCGAACTCAGACCGACCGAACTAGGCCCCCGCGGGCAGAGCGAGCGCCTCGCCTACCAGCGCGTCTTGCTCCGCGCGGTGGCGTTCGGCGTACCCGGTGGCCGTGCTCGCCGCCGCCGTACGTCCCACGTAGCGCATGGAAATGCCCGCTTCGAGGCATTCGAGCGCCACAAAGCTCCACGCGCCCATGTTCTTCGGCTCCTCCTGGCACCACACCCGCTCGGCATCAGGGTGCTCCGCGATGATGGCGCGGATGGCGGCGAGCGGGAGCGGGTAGAGCTGTTCGACCCGGACGAGGCGGACGAAGCCGGCCCCGGCCGCGATCTGCGCCGCCCCGAGGTCATAAAAAACCTTGCCGGAGCAGAAGACGATGCGGGTGACGTCCCCCGCTCCTCCGCCGGGGTTCGGCTCGGGAATGACCGGTTGGAAGCTCTGTTCGGCCAGGGCGCTCAGGGGCGAGACGGCCTCGGGGTGACGCAGCAGGCTTTTTGGCGTGAGCAGAATGAGCGGGTCGCGGACGGCGCGCAGCACTTGTCGGCGAAGGACATGAAAAATCTGCGCCGGCGTGGTGCAGTTGACGACCTGCAGGTTCCCCTGCGCCGAGAGCTGCAAGAAGCGCTCGATGCGGGCGGAGGAGTGCTCGGGGCCCTGCCCTTCGTAGCCGTGCGGCAGCATGAGCACGAGGCCCGAGAGCCGCTGCCATTTGGCGTGGCTGGAAACCAGGAAGTTGTCGATGATCACCTGCGCGCCGTTCGCGAAGTCCCCGAACTGCGCCTCCCAGATCACCAGGGAGTCCGGCACGTCGAGGGAGTAGCCGAACTCAAAGCCCAGGACGCCGTTCTCGGAGAGCAGCGAGTTGTAGACGTCGAACGGCGCTTGTCCGGCGGCGAGGTGCTGGAGCGGGGCGTACTCGGCGCCCGTGACTTGATCGATGAGGACGGCGTGGCGGTGCGAGAAGGTGCCGCGCTGGCAGTCCTGACCGGAGAGGCGCACGGGGGAGCGCGGGCCCTGGCCGGAGGGGCCGGCGCCGGTCACGAGCGTGGCGTAGGCGAGCAGCTCGCCGGATGCCCAGTCCAGCGACCGGGACCCCGTCGCCTGCTCCTCGCGGGCCCGGAAGATCGTCTGGATCTTGCGATTCGCCTGGAACCCTGCCGGGAGTTCGTTCAGCTTCCGTAGGAGCTCGGCGAGGACGGGGAGCGGCACCCGGGTGTCGACCTCGAACCGGCCGTCGGTCGCGAACGTGGAGTGGTACCCCTTCCAGAGGCCGGCGAGCGCGCTCGGGGTGCGGCTCTCGGCGGGCGCGGGGCTGGCCGCCAGGGCTGTCTCCAGCTCGGCGCGGAAGGCCGCCTCCTGCGCCTCGGCCTCCGCGCGGGTGAGCGTGCCCCGGGCGATGAGCGTGCGCAGCCAGGCCTCGCGCGGGCCCGGGTGGGCGGCGATGGCGGCGTAGAGCTGCGGTTGGGTGTACGCGGGCTCGTCCTGCTCGTTGTGGCCCCACTTGCGGTAGCAGTACAGGTCGATGACGACGTCGCGGTGAAAGGTCTGCCGGTACTCCATCGCCAGCGTGACCACGCGCGCGACGGTCTCCGCATCCTCGCCGTTCACGTGGAAGATCGGCACGCCGAGCATCCGGGCGACGCCGGTGCAGTACGGCGTTGAGCGCGCGTCCCGGGGCGAGGTGGTGAAGCCGACCTGGTTGTTGACGACGACGTGGACCGTGCCGCCCGTGCTGTAGCCGCGCAGCCCCGAGAGGTTCAGCACCTCCTGGTTCACGCCCTGCCCGGCCAGCGCGGCGTCCCCGTGGATCAGGAGCGGCACGATCGTCGCGCCGACGGCGTCGCCCGCCCGGTCCATCTTTGCGCGCACACGCCCTTCGACGACCGGGTTCACAAACTCCAGGTGCGACGGGTTGAACGCGAGCGAGAGGTGCATCGGGCCCGACGGCAGCGCGCGATTCGACGAATAGCCAAGGTGGTACTTGACGTCTCCCGTCAGGTCGGGGTCGTCGTGCTCGGCGTGCACGCCCCGGAACTCCGCGAGCATGTCCTCGGTCGGCTTGCCGAGGACGTTGAGGAGCACGTTCAGCCGTCCGCGATGCGCCATGCCGATGACGACCTCGCGAACGCCGAGCCGGCCCGCTTCGAGGATCAGCAGATCCATCAGCGCGATGAGCGACTCCGCTCCCTCGACCGAGAACCGCTTGTTCCCCAAAAACTTCGTGTGGAGGAACCGTTCGAACCCCTCGGCGCGCGTGAGCATGTCGAGCATGCGGAGCTGCGTCGGCAATGGGACCGGCGGCAAGTTCGCGATGCGCTCAAAGTGGTCCTGGATCCAGCGCTTCTCGTCCGGGTCCAGCATGTTCATGAACTCGACGCCCACGTTGCCGCAGTAGCTCTGGCGCAGCCGCGCGAGGATGTCCTTGAGCGGGGCGCGCTCGGGCATGCCGATCAGCGGGCTCGTGTAGACGATGGCGTCGAGATCCGCCTCGGTGAAGCCGTAGAAGTCCAGATCGAGCTCTGGGTGCGCCTTCGGGTGCTTCCCGCCGACCCCCTCGCGCCCGCCGAGCCCCAGCGGGTCGATCGTCGCGGCCCAGTGCCCTTGCACGCGGTACGCGTTGATCAGGCGGACCACCTTGCCTTGTCGGGCGACGGCTTCTTCGTTCGCGGCGGGCGAGGGGGTGACGGGCGCGGTCCGGACGGCGGGGACAGCGGCTTGCTGCGCCTCCAGGTAGGCCGCGTTCTCGCCGGTGAGGTGGGAGTCGTCGGTGGACATCGCCCGCTGCGGTAACGCGCAGGCCGAGGGATGCGCCCGATCCGAGCTGCTCAGATCCGGCTCTCGACGCGTCAAGAGC
>CAIMSU010000124.1 GCA_903844155.1 uncultured Pseudomonadota bacterium
CCTGGTACATCTACGATGTACCAGGAGCTCTCTCCGTAATTGTGGCAGATGATCGGTTCACGACGTCCACGCCTGATGGTCAGCTACAGGATCGTTGCGAGGTTCGCGATGGCGATCCGGCGGAGCTTGATGTAGCGGCCGTGGTCGAGGATGTGGGCGCGAGCCCAGGCGGTCACGACAGCGGCGTCCGCGCCAAAGGCGTCGGCGAAGCCCGTCGGCCACTCGTGCGCCCAGGCGAGGATCCAGGCGCCGATGGCTTCGAGGTACCACGGCGGCGGGTACAGCGAGTCCCCGGGCAAGCGACGGATTTCGGTAACGGCGTCGACCCATGCCGGGGTGCCTGGCGCGGGGCCTGAAGATCGCCCGGAGAGGGGCGCGCCCGCTGAGACCAGCACCTTCACCGCCTCGCGAGCCCCCTTCAGGCTCTGGTGCTGGATCCGGGGGTTCAGGGGACGCATGCAGGGATAAGCCTTAGCCGATGGAACCCGTCCTTGACCGAGCCGCCGTCGCCGCGCTCGTCGACGCTGCGGGGCGGGCGCTGACGGGAGAATGGCTGCTCGTCGGTGGGGCTGCAGCCGCGGTCTGGTTCGACGCCTCCCGCCGCACGGAGGACGTCGATCTCATCGGCCTCGCCGGGACCGCGGAGGAACGCATCGCCCTCATGGACTTCGCGGTGGCCGCAGGACTCTCGCCGGAGGTAGTGAACTCGGCTGCCGACTACTTCGTGCGGCGGATCCCCGGCTGGCGTGAGGCGATCGAGGTTCTGCACCGCGGCCCGAACGCGACTATCTACCGGCCCTCTCCAACGCTTTTCCTCCTCCTGAAGATCGGACGGCTGAGCGAGAAGGACCTCGCGGACTGCGTGGAATTGATCGCCTTCGCACGGGAGACGGGCGCGCGGATCGACCTCGCCCGTGTGGTTACGGCGCTGGCGGCCCTACCGGCTACCACCGACACGGCGCTGTCGAATCGTCGCCTTCACCTCGCCGACAACCTGCGTGCCGCGCGATGACCGCCTGGTCCCTCCGCTACGAAGACGGCACCCTCGTCCTCGACGGGTGCGCCGAAGACGACATCCCCGCAGGCTTTTCGTGGGATCCGCGCATCGACCGGGCGCGTGCTCCGGCGAGCGCCTACGCCGCGCTCGTCTACCTCGCGCGTGCACGCAAGATCCCCCTCGAAGACCGCGTGCGCGGCTACGAAAAGCTTGACGCGCTCCGCCCGCTCACCACGCGCACCCCGCGCGCCTACCAGAGCGAAGCCGTCCTCGCGTGGAAGGCGGCGAAGAACCAGGGCGTCATCGTCCTGCCGACGGGCGCGGGCAAAAGTTTTGTCGCCGAGCTGGCCATCCTCCAGGCTCGCCGAAGCACGCTCGTCGTCGTGCCGACGCTGGATCTGCTCTCCCAGTGGTACGGCAACCTGCGACGGGCGTTCGGCGAGGAGGGGATTGGCGCGCTTGGCGGCGGATCGCACGACATCCGGTCGATCACCGTCGCCACCTACGACTCCGTCTACATCCACGCGGGGCGCTACGGCGACCGGTTTGGCCTCGTCGTCTGGGATGAATGCCACCACCTCCCCGCTGCAGGCTACGCGGCCGCGGCCGGCGCCCTCATCGCGCCTTTTCGCCTCGGCCTCACCGCCACCCCCGAGCGCCCCGACGACGGCCACCTCGCCTACCCAAAGCTCATCGGTGACGTCGTCTTTCGCAAGGAGATCCCCGAGCTTGCCGGCGACTTTCTCGCACCGTACACGACCGAGGTCATCACCGTCTCGCTCTCCGACGCCGAGCGCGCCCGCTACGACGAATTGCGCGCCCGCTACAAGGATTTTCTGGCCCAGAACCACATGAGCATCCGCTCACCCGAGGACTGGCAGAAATTCATCATGGTCGCCTCGCGGTCCAAGGCCGGCCGCGCAGCGCACAAGGCGCACATGGAGTGCAAGCGCATCGTGCAGGGTGGCGAGCGCAAATTGGAGATGGTCGCCGATCTGCTCGCTGAGGAGTGGGGGCGTCGCACCATCGTTTTCACGAACGACAACGCCACCGCCATGCGGATCTCTCGCGCGCTCCTCCTCCCGTGCATCACCCACCACACGGACGTCAAGGAGCGTCGCTACTGGATCGACGCGTTCACCAAAGGGGACGTGATGGCGCTGGTGACGTCGCGGGTGCTCAACGAGGGCGTGGACATCCCGGACGCGGAGGTCGCGATCGTGGTGAGTGGGTCTGGGACCGTGCGGGAAAATGTCCAGCGACTCGGTCGAATCCTGCGCCCGCGTGCGGGAAAGCAGGCGCGGCTGTATGAGCTCGTGGCGGAGAACACCGGGGAGACTTTTACGAGCGAGAGACGGAGGGATCACGCCGCGTTCTAGCTGCGGACCCACACCCCCGCGACCTTCCGCTCATTCGGCCCAAAGTTCGCCTTGTAGTTGAGGTGCTCGCAGTCCCGCACGTAGTACCCAAGGTAATACCAGTCGAAATCGTTGGCACGGCACCAGGCCAGCTCCCAAAGCACCGAGTACACGCCGAGCGACCGCCTGGACTCGTCCGGATCAAAGTAGTGGTACACGCTCGAGACACTCTTCTCGCCGAGATCGAGCACGGAGACCGCGACCAGCCGCTCGCCAACGCTGTACCGCACCTCGACCGTGTCGACGCAGGAGTCGACGAGCCAGCGGGAATAGTGCTCCTCATCCAGCGGCTCCCCCGAGCGCGAAAGCCCCCGCTCCAACTTGTGCCGGTTGAACAACGCCAGATGCGCCGGGCTGACCCCAACCTCACCAACCTCTACGGTGAGATCCGGGTTCCTCCGTAGCGACCGCCGCTGGCTGGGCGTCGCCAAGAACCGCGCAGGCGCGATCCGGATCGGCTGGCACTCCTGGCACGCATCGCACGCCGTCCGGTAGAGAAAGCGGCCCGAACGCCTGTCGCCTTCCTCGAGCAGCCGGTCGAATTCTTCGGGGGGTACGCGACGATCTGGCACCCGCAGCGGCAACCGCGCTTCGCGCCCCGGCAAGTAGGGGCAGGCCTCCGGTCGATCCCAGATCACCCGCGTGCGCGTCGCCCCCCGCGTCACGGCTGCTCGCAGATGAACGGCAGCGTCGTCGTCGGGCTGTAGTCGTTCCAGTACCCGATCGCGTCAAAGTTGGTGCCGACGTAGTCCTCGTTGCCGCCGGAGTCGTTGGGTTCGCCCGAGTAGAACGACGAGTACGTCAGAGAGGTGCCGTCGACCCACAGCATCGAGCCCTCGGTGACCTCATCCGTCAGCCCGATCCAGGAGGCGTCGTAGAAGTAGGTGTAGTACGCGGTCGTCGACACGCTCTGGTCCTCCGTGTCGTCGTTCATGATCACGAGGTGTTCGCCGAACGACTCGCACAGGGCGCGGGCGTTCGTCCACGTGACGTAGTTGGTGCAGTAGTCGTAATTGCCGTCTTCGTAGCAGGTGTAGCAGGCGCGGATCTCGTCGACCTGGCCGTTGCAGTCGTTGTCGAGGCCGTCGCAGACTTCCGGGTTGCCGGGGAACTGGTTTGGGTCGGCGTCGTCGCAGTCGCCGTCGCACCAGGTGTAGCCGTCGCCGTCGTTGTCGACGCTGTCACTGGTCAGCGGGTTGCAGTCGTTGTCGAGGCCGTCGCCGCAGACCTCCGTGGCGCCAAAATAGATGGTGGCGTCAGCGTCGTTGCAGTCGCCGCGGCAGGTGGTTTGGCCGTCGCCGTCCGCGTCGAAGCCCTCGTCAACGGTGCCGTCGCAGTCGTTGTCGACCTCGTCGCACTCCTCGGGGTGGTTCGGCGAGCGGTCGGGATCCGTGTCGTCGCAGTCCCCGTCGCAGGAGGCGACGCCGTCGCCATCGGCGTCAAAATCCTCGTCGACCATGCCGTCGCAGTCGTTGTCGGCGCCATCGCAGGGATCGGGCGCGCCCGGGTAGGTTTTTGCGTCGCCATCATCGCAGTCGTCGCAGGCGTTGAACCCGTCGCCATCGGCATCCTCGACGTCGTCGACCTTCCCGTTGCAGTCGTTGTCGACCTGGTCGCCGCAAATTTCCGTGGCGCCGGGGTGCACACTTGGGTCCTGGTCGTTGCAGTCGGAGCCGGGTCCGGGGCAGGTGGTGTACCCGTCGTTGTCGCGGTCGTAGTCCTCGTCGATCTTGCCGTCGCAGTCGTCGTCGACGTCGTTGCAGGCCTCGGGGGCGCCCGGGTAGACGGTCGGGTCGGCGTCGTTGCAGTCCTGACGGGCGTTCCAGCCGTCGCCATCGGCGTCCGGGGAGCCGGAGTCGACGGTTTGGTGGCGGCATGCGGTCAGGGCGAGGAAGAGGGTGAGGAGGGCGAGGTGCGGCATCGAGGGGGAGCGTATCGCAGGCGGGGCCGCGCCCTGCCGGTCGGCAGACGTGCGTTTGGGGTCGCAGACGGGGGTCGGGAGACAAGACGTGACAAACTGGCCCCTTCCCGACGGAAGGGTGACGGAGGTCTGACGGAACTGACGGACGTCCGTCACCCGCTCCCAGGGCGAAGCTGGCATTTTCGCAGGCCCGCCGTTTGCTACGCGGCTCCTCATGTCCGACGCCTCCCACCAACCCTACGACGATGCCTTCAAGGCCGCCGTCGCGCGCGAGCCGAGGGCCTTCTTCGCGCTCCTCGGTGTCGACGTCACCGGCCCCGTGGAGCTGGTCTCCCTCCGTGGCGCCGCGTCACTCGATCTGGACTACGCGGCGTGGGTGCCTGTCGCCACCGGACGGGCATTGTTCCACGTGGAATTCATCCGGTCCCCCAACGCCAAGAGCCCGATCGACGTGATCACCTGGCACGCGGTGATCGCCCGCCGTGAGGGAGCCCCGGTCAGAACAATCGTCGCGCTGCTCGCGGACGGGCCGCGCCACGGGTTCACAAGTCCCTTGCGACACGGTGCGCTGAGCCTCGACGTCACGATCCTGCGGCTTCGCGATTGTCCGGGCCTCGCCGAGTCGCCTGAACTCGCGGAGCTGGCGCTGCTCACGGTCCCACGGCGGCGGCGTGCGGAGACGCTGGTGGTCGCGAGCGAGACGCTGGGGCGGCAGGGGCGCCTTGACCAGCTCCAGACCCTCCTCGAATTGGCGCGGGCATTGAAGATGGGATCGAGTAAGATCAAGAAACTGGAGCGACACATGAGCGGGCTTTTGCAACAGGCCGAAGAACGGGGCATCGGGATTGGCGTCGAGAAGGGCATCGGGATCGGCGTCGAGAAGGGCCGGGTCAGCCTCGCCTTGTCGTTGCTCCGATCCTGGGGCGTGCCGACGAACACGGACACGGAACGGGCGCTGGCAGAGATGACCGAAGCGGAGCTCGCGGCCGTGCTCGCGTCGGCGCGCGCCGGGGAATCCATCGTTGGCACTCCCGACTTGGTCCCCGCGGGCCCACCCTGATCCCGCTCGCGCTCCTGCTCGTCGGATGCAGCGGTGAGTCATTCCCGACCGACGCTCCTTGTGCGGTGGACGTGCAGGGTTCAGCGGAGGCCGCCGTCACGGAAGCAGCGCTCTGGGACGTTGTCGATCAGCTCAACCTGACGACGATCGTCTGGGAGTCGTCAACCCCCTGGCCGACGATCTTGGACGTCAGCGACTTCTGGGTGAACGTCTTCGACCCCCTCTACCTGCTCTACACCGACGCGACGGACTCGGAGGGCTACCATTTCATCCAGGCGCACGCCCTGACGCGGACCTGAGGGATGTGGCGGGTTGGTGCGGCTGCGGTTCTCGCGATGGTGGGGGCCGGGTGTTCTCCGCCGAAGGGCACCGAGTCGGCTGTTGACAGCGGCGGGACCGGAGACACGGCGCCCGCATGGATGCCCGACATGGCCGAGGCACCAGGAGGGACCTTCGAGATGGGCTGCACGGCTGGCCAGGACCAGTGCGGCGCCGACGAGACGGAGCACTCGGTCATCCTGACACGGGCCTATCTCGTGGGGGTGACCGAGGTGACGCAGGCCCAGTTCCAGGCGGGCTCGGGCCTCAACCCGTCCCATTTCCAGGAATGCGCGGGCGGCGACGAGGATTGCCCGGTAGAGGAGGTGACCTGGGACCTTGCGGCCGCGTTCGCGAACGCCGCCTCGGACGCGGCGGGGCTTGCGGAGTGCTACGCGTGCGTCGGCGACGGCGAATCTGTCAGTTGTGCACCTGCCATCGGCCCGTACGCGTGTTTCGGGTACCGGCTGCCGACGGAGGCAGAGTGGGAGGGAGCGGCGCGCTGCGGCACCGACCTTCGCTACGCCGGCTCCGACGACAGTTTGGCCGTGGCTTGGACTGAGGAGAACTCTTACGCTGCCACGCACGTCGTTTCCGGCCTCCACGCGAACGCGTGTGCGCTGTATGACATGAGCGGCAACGTCTGGGAATGGACCCAGGACTGGTACGCCGAGTACCCGTCGGGCCCCGTCACGGACCCCGAAGGCCCCGAGACCGGGTCATCGAGGGTTTACCGAGGCGGAAGTTGGTACGGCGATGCGTCGGCGGCGAGGGTCTCAATCCGCGCCACGGACCCGGACCCGGCGCACGCGGATTCCATCCTTGGTTTTCGGCTGGCGAGGTCCATGCCGGACCCCTGATCTGCCCGCCTCGGAGTGCGGTCCCGAACAGGATGCAACGGACGCCTCACGAAAAAAACGGGCCCTATGCAGAGGTCCGCCAGCCTCACACCGCCAACCGCCTCGGCAGATGCCCCGCGTCCGCCATCGACCGCCACAGCGCCCCGGCGACCATCCGGGTCGCGCGCACGTCGTCGCGCGAGGGCGACGGGTCGCCTGACGTGGTTGTGCGCGAGCGCGACGCTCGCCGCGCCGTTCCGCAGCGCCGTCCGCAGGATCGACGGAGCGTCGGCGACCGTGCCGGACGGGCAGCCCGACGACACGATGTCGCGGGCCAGCACCCCGTTCCGCCTGTCGAGCGAGAGCACCGTGAGTTTCTCCGCCTCGGCAGCGCACGGCGCGCGCTGGACGCACAAGGATCGCCGCGCGCGTCGGCGGCGCGCATTGGGACGGTCGGTCGAGCGGCCGAGGCGCCGGGATCTCCAGGCACACCTGCTGCTCCGAGAGGCAGCCCAGGCCTCCCTGTGGCCGAGGGGGTTTGGGATGAGGACGACGGCGGTCATGTTTGGATCTCCGGCAAGCCGGCGCGCGACTCTCACCGCGTCGATCCGCATCGTTGTGCGCCGTCTGGCCACCGACTCCCCGTGTGACCGGCCCAGCGCTCCCGCGCCGGCCCGCTCACACCGCTCGCCGCTGGCTTGGGTTCAGGGCCCGATGGTGGCGGATGCCGGGGATGACCACGGAGTGGGCTGTGCCAGCGAGCATGCAACGGAAGTGCGCGGATGGACTGCAACTCAACACGGAGCGAGCGAGCCGTGGCCAGGCATCAACCATTTTCCCGGCGACCGGGAGAGTGATGGGAGCATTCCGGTCCCAGGAACCCCATGGACGACGCCGGGCGCCGATGTATGGCAGGGGCTACCCGCGCACGGGGTCGTGTCCCGAGCAGAGCTCGGTGTTTTTGTCACCGATGTTTGTGTGGAGTCCTGCGAGGGTGACGCGGACGTGACCGTTGAGGTTTTCAACTCTGGGCAGGTGGATGTTTCGGCGGGAACCACGCTCGTCGTGGAGGCGCTGGACAGCGGCGAGTCGCTCGGCTCTGCTTCGGTCCCCGAACTCCCGTCGGGCGTGGCCACGTTTCTGGGCTTCACGGTACCAGCGGCGAAAGTGCAGGGCGGGGTTGAGGCCCGTATCTCCGTGCCGGATGGGGTCGAAGAGTGTGGCAATGTGCCCGATGTGGACTCCTGGCGGGACGTGAGTTGCCCGTAGATGCGCCCGCCCTCCCCTACCCCATCTCCCGCTCCAACCCCGACAACCCCAGCCGCCCCGCCTCCTCGCGCACCTGCACGAACGCCGCGGTGACGTCCTCGCCCCGCCGACCCGCGTGGCGCGCCAGGAAAATCCGGCCGACAAGCGCCGTCTCGACGTCCCCGAGCGAGCGACAGGCGGCAGCCGCGCGTGCAAGTTGGTCCTCGGCCCCTGCGTCACCGCGCTGGGCACGCAAGTGCCAGAGGTACACGTCGTTCATCGCCACGAGCCGGGTCAGGCCGCTGTTCCGGGCGATCTCGCGGCTCTCCTCAAAGGCGGCGTAGGCGTGGCCCTCGTCGCCGAGCCGCAGCCAGGCGTCGCCGATGTTGTGGAG
Organism: uncultured Pseudomonadota bacterium; assembly: GCA_903844155.1. Lineage (GTDB taxonomy): Bacteria > Myxococcota_A > UBA796 > UBA796 > SXON01 > CAIUMM01. Next base: position 8,196 of record CAIMSU010000124.1, read on the forward strand.
GTTCACCACCTCGCCCTGCCGGTAGCCGAGCCCGGCGCGGACGTCGAGGGCTTTGCGGAACCACGCCAGCGCGTCGGCGTAGCGCTCGCGTTGGAAGGCGGAGAGGCCGAGGTTGTTGAGGATGCGGCCTTGCAGGATGCGGTCGCCAGCAGCCTCCGCGAGGGGAAGCGCGTCGCGGAGGAGGGCCTCGGCCGTGTCCATGTCCTCCCGGCGCAGGGCGGCGACCGCCTGGCCGACCTGGATCCTGGCGGCGAGCGCCTGGTCCGCACCGGCCGCCGCGAGGCCCTCGGCGTAGCGCTGCTGGGCCTCCGAGAGGCGGCCTTCGTCCAATGCGATCGCCGCAAGGGTCTCGAGCGCGTCGATCTGCCCCGGGCGGTCGTCGGTGCGCACGAGCTCCTCCAGCGCGCCTTCGAGCTGGATTCGCGCGAGGGCGGTCTTGCCGTGGCTTTGGTGGAGCTGGCCGAGCGCGAGCATGGCGCGCGCCTCGACGTCCGGCATCCCGATCTCGCCGGCAATGTCGAGCGCCACCTCAAGGTGGCCCAGCGCCCGCGGGCGGCCGAGGAGCAGACAGAGCTCGCCCGCCCGCAGATGCAGAAGCGCCTCCAGCGAGGGGTCCTTCTGCGTCCGAGGCCCGCGCTCCAGCCAGCCGAGCGCACGGTTCAGGCAGTCGAGCGCGTGCTCCGCCCGCTGCGCCTTGGCGTGCAGGTCGGCCTGGCGCAACAAGGCCGCCGCCGCGTCGCGCACCCGTCCGCCAGCGTGCGCATGCGTCGCCCAGCCTTCGCCGACGGCGTCGAGCTTGCCCCCGTAGCAGCGCTCCATCCCCGAAGCGACCAGGCGATGGTACTCCCGGCGTTGCACAGCGAGAATGCCCCGGAGGACCGCCTCCCAGATGAGGACGGAACGGAAGGCGTAGGAGGTGTCCGGGACTGGCGACTCGGGCACGATCAGCCCCGCCCGCACGAGCTCCGCGACGATGGGCGTCGCGTCCTCGGCCCCGAGCGCCGCGCCGAGGAGATCCGCCCCAAAGTTCAGCCCGATGACCGCAGCGACCTGCAACGCTCCCCGGGCCCCCGGATCCAGCGCGTCGATGCGCGCGTCGATCAGCCCCTGCAGCGTGTCCGGAAGGCCCGGGTCAAGGTGCGGATCCTTGAGTCGCGCGACGGTGCCCTCGTACCAGATGCGCCCGGCCTGGCGCAGCGCCTTGAGGATCTCCTCCAGGTAGAGCGGGTTCCCTTCGGCCGTCCGCAGCAGCAGCCGCGTAAGGTCCGGCCCGATGCCCGTAGCGCCGAGCAGCTCGCTCGCAAGCTGGCGGGTCTGTTCAGGGGGCAGGGGCGCGAGCCGGGAGCGGGTGAACTGGGGAAACCGAGCGCCCTCCTCATCCGTCCGCCAGCACGCGAGGAGCATGACCGGCTGCCCCGCGCAGACGCGGACGAGGTGGGTGAACAGCTCCGCTTCGGCGTCGTCGAGGTACTGGACGTCCTCGAGCGCCAGCATCACCGGGCCGTTGCGGCACAGGCCGGTGATGAGCCGGGCGCAGGCGGAGAACATCGCCTCGCGGGCAGGGAAGGGCGGGCGGCTCTGGCGAGCGCTGCTCGCGCGACGCCCCGTTGGGCGAGGGGCGACGGGCGCGGGGTTCTCCAGCTCCAGGCTGAACAAGGCGCCGATGACCGCCGCCTCCGCCTCGTCCAGGCCGAGCTCCGTCAGGCGGGCGAGGCGTTCAGCGGTGGTGGGTGCCGAAGCCCCATCGCGAACGCCGAGAATATCGGCAACGAGGTCGCGCGTGGCGGAGAAGGGGCGGGTCGAGAACGGCACCGCCCGCCCGTGAAAGCTCGGCAGGTTGCGGCGCTGCGCCAGCTCACGAAGCTCCCGGAAGAACCGCGTCTTTCCAACCCCCGCGTCGCCCTGGACGCCAAGCGTCGTCCCCCGTCCCTCACGTAGCCGGCCGATGGCGTCACGCATCACCTCCAGCTCATCGCCCCGCCGTAGCCACCCGCCCGTCGACCCGCGTCCGCTCGCCCGTCGCCCGCCCGCGAGCACGAAGCTCCGCTGCGTCGCCCGACTGCCCTTGCGCTTGAGCGCTGGCCCCGGTTCAAACGGGTAACGATCCCCTGCCAACGCCGCGACCCGCTCACTCACCAGCGTCGTCCCGGGCTCACCCGCCCATGCAAGGCGCTGCGGGGTCTTGAGCGTGTCGCCGTGCGCCGCGTACCGGTAGCGGTTGCCGATCGGCCGCGAGACGGTGACGTCGCCAACGTGCACGGCCACCGCGAACTCCACGGCGAGGCCCTTCTTGCGTTGCTTCTCCGCGAGGCGGTGGAGCTCGCGCGCACACGTGAGCGCCCGGTCGAGATCGTCGCCAAGCGCCCTCGGCAGGCCGAAGAAGACGCGCAGGGTGTCGTCGTCGTAGCGGTCGGCGACCCCGCCCAGCCGCCCCACAAGCTCGCGCACGCCGCGGAGCATGCGGATGTGGATGCGCGCGATCTCCTCCGACTCGGCGTGCGCGGAGAGGTCCGTCAGCCCGTTCGCCTCGGCGACGAGCACGACGATCGAGCGATGTTCACCGGGGTGCACGCCCTTGAGCGCCGCGCTCTCGGCGGGGTGCACGTCCGGGTGCGGGGCGTCGGCCTGCGTCACCGCGCTGTCCGGCATCGACGACGCGGACGGGTCGGGATCGACGCCGGTGTGCATGGCGTCGAGGTCTGCGACGAGCTGACGGAGGCCTGCATCCATGCGTCCCCCGAGGGCCTCGGCAGGGAAAAGCGCCTTCATCAACGCGGCGATCTGGGGGCCCCCCGCGCGGCCGGCCTGGCGGTACTGGAAGGCGCGAAGGTCGTCCTCCAGCTCCGTGCCGGTCTGGTACCGGGCCTCGCGGTCGAGCGAGAGCGCTTTGTGGATGATGTCGACGAGCGCCTGCGGCACGTCCGGGTTCAGCGCGAGCAGGTCCGGCAATTGGCCCGACGTCAGCGCCCGCAGCTTCTCCTCCGGCGACCCCTCATACAGCCGCCTCCCCGCGAGCATCTCGTACACGACGATGCCGACGGCGTAGAGGTCCGAGCGCCCGTCGAGCCGCTCACCGCGGGCTTGTTCTGGGGACATGTAGGCGAACTTGCCGCCGCGGGGCGGGTCCGCGGTGGGCTTCGCCCCTGGGTCCAGCCCCTCCGTCTCCGGCGTCGCGGCGAGGCGGGCGATGCCGAAGTCGACGAGCTTGACCTCGCCCTCAAAGCTCACCATGACGTTGTGCGGGCTCACGTCGCGGTGGATGATGTGCAGCGGGACGCCGTCAGGGGTGCGACGGGCATGCGCGTAGGCGAGGCCACGGGCGATGGCGGCCCCGATGGCGGCGGCGATGGCGACGGGTATGCGGCGGTCGTCGCGACGCAGCGCCCGGAGGACGTGGGTGAGGTCCGCGCCGTGGATGTACTCCATCGCGAGGTAGGGGTCGTCGTCGACCTTCCCGAGCTCGAAGACCTGCACGATGTTCGGGTGCGTGAGCGCGACGGAGAGCTTCGCCTCGTGAATGAACAGGCTCACAAAGCGGGGATTTCGCGCGAGGTCCGGCAGGATCCGCTTGATGACGAGGCGCTTTTCGAACCCCTCCAGGCCGACGCTGCGGGCCAGGAACACCTCGGCCATGCCTCCCCGGGCGAGCGGCTCCAGGAGCTGGTATCGGCCGAACGGCCGGGGGAAGTCCATTGGGGTTTTTGTAGTATGCACACGGGCCGCTGTCACGGAGCGGTTGACGCGTTCGGCCCTTGACGCGCGCCCCCGATCGTCTCTACACTCCAAGGGCACATGGAGCCTGTACATGGAGTCTGCCGAGATTGAGCTCATCCACCACCTTTCCACCAAGAACGACGAGCTGCGGCACCTCTACGCACAGCACCAGAAGTACGAAGGGCAGCTCTCCCAGCTCCTCGTCCGCCACCCGAGCGAGTCCGAGCTCCGGGAGATCGCGCGTGTGAAGCGCCTGAAGCTCCGCGGCAAGGACCGGATCCAGGCGATCCTCGCCACGCACCGATAGCGCCCCCGGCCCGGGCAACCGCAGGGCGGAATAGCTTCGCGCCCATGCCGTCCACCCCCGAGTCCAGCCGCGACGCGTTCGCGGCCTGGCGCGCCGCCACCGCCCGCGACTGGCTCGCCGACGACCCCCACTTCTCCGCCATCACACCGCACTTTCCCGAGCGCACCGCGTTCGCGCACACCTGCGCCACGGTCATCGACCCCCTCGCCCGCACCACCAACCGGGACGAGCACCTCCCCCGGCTGCAGCGCTACGATGCGGACGGCCGACGGACGGAGGGCGTCGTCTTCCACCCCGATCATCAGCGCATCGGCGAGGCGATCTGGGGCGTCGACCTGCTCGGCCGCTACCGCACTCCGGGCCACGAAAGCGAAACATTGGCGCTGCTCTACCTGCTCGCCCAGAACGGCGAGGGCGGCTGGTGCTGCCCGATGGCGTGCACCGCGGGGATGATCAAGGTGTCCCAGTCAGCGCTCGCCGGTTCGGACGACGGGCCGCTCGCCGGCTGGCTGGATCGCCTGCTCACCCCCGACTTTGGACGGATGCTCTACGCGAGCCAGTTCCTGACCGAGATCCAGGGCGGCTCCGACGTTGGCGCGAACGTCGTGACCGCGCGCCCCGTGGAGGCGGCCGAGACCGACGGCTGGTGGGCGTTGACAGGCGAGAAGTGGTTCTGCTCGGTCATCGACGCGAGCCTGTTCCTGGTGACGGCGCGGCCGGAGGGGGCGACAGCGGGGACGGCCGGATTGCGGGCGTTCGTCGTCCCGCGAGCGCTCTCGGGGCACGACCCGCGGGACCCCACATCGCCGCCGAACGGTTTTGCGGTGCGACGGTTGAAGTGGAAGCTTGGCACGCGGTCGATGGCCTCGGCCGAAGTGGATTTTGAGGGTGCCTACGGCTGGCCGGTCGCCGATTTTCACGGCACCGTCGCCATCGTCCTGAACACCTCGCGGCTCTACAACGCCGTCTGCGCCGCGGCGATCCTGCAGCGCTCCTGGCGCGAGGCGGACGGCTACGCGCGCACCCGGATGGCGTTTGGCAAGCCGATCCTCGCGTTTCCGGCCGTCGCCCGCACGGTCGCGAAGCTCAAGTGCGAGGCCCACGCCGCGCGATCGCTGACGTTTCACCTGGCGGCGCTCTCGGACCGGCTCGCGCTCTCCGGCGGCGGTTCGGCGGGCGACGACGCGGACCTGCGTTCGGCGTGGCGCATGCTCGTGAACCTCAACAAGATCTGGACGGCGCTGACGTGCCCGGCGGGCGTGCGCGACGCCATCGAGGTGCTCGGCGGCAACGGGGCGATCGAGGAGTTCTCGGTCTTGCCGCGGCTCTTGCGCGACAGCATCGTGCTCGAAGCGTGGGAGGGTGGGCACGGGGTGCTCTGCGCGCAGCTCCTGAAGGACGCGCAGAAGGGCCTGCACCGGCCGATGTTCGCGCACCTCCGGGGCCTGCCGACCAAGGAGGGCGGGGAGCAAGCCGTCGTCGACGCGCTCGCCGCGCGGTGGGAAACGACCCTCAGCTGGGGGGACGCGGACGTCGTCTGGCGCGACCTGGTGGAAGAGACGCGCATCCCCGTGCAGGCGCTGCTCCTGCGCGCTCAGGGCGTGCCCGCCGCGATCGTCGACCACTTCACGGCGATGCACGATGGCACGCGCAGCCCGGTGGACGACCCCGGGCTCGGGGCCAGGATCCGGGCGGTCGTCGGGTGAGCGAGGCGCCCGTCGCTGACGCGCCCCAGGTCGACCCGGAAGCCCTCGCCGTCCGCGCGCCGGGGCTCGGCGATCGCGTCGTGGACGGCAGCCCCGCCGCCCGGAAGCGCGTGTTCATCGAGCTCACGCTGCTCTGGCTGGCCACGCTGCTGACGATCCGCGCCGTCGTCGTGGTCCAGCAGATGGGCCTGCCTGACTGGACGCTGGCGGCTGTCCCGTTCCTTTTCATCTACGTGCCCGTCGGCCTCTGCCGCCTCCGAAAGGTCGACAGCTACGCCTACCGCCTCGCGATCCCGGACTTTGGCGACCGCGCCGCGTGGACGGAGGCCTTCACGCTCGTCGGCACGATCATCGCCATCATCCTCGTGCCCTGGCTGGTCGGCTACCACGTCTACCAGACCACGCTCTTCCACGCGCACCCGCGCTGGCGCATCCCCCACGACGTCTGGCTCCTCGCGCCCTACCACCTCTTCTTCGTCGCCCTGCCCGAGGAGTTCTTCTACCGCGGCTACTTCCAGACGCGGTTGAATGAGGTCTTCCCGCGCAAGTTCCTGCTCTTCGGCACGTCGTTCGGGTACGGCCTGCCTCTCGCCTGCCTCTACTTTGCGTTCGGGCACTCCCTGGTGACGTTCCAGTGGTGGCACTTTGCCACGTTCTTCCCCGGTCTTGCGTTCGGCCTCCTGCGCGAGAAGACCGGGAGCCCGCTCGCGGGCGCGCTCTTTCACGCGTGGTGCAACGTGTGCGTGGTGCTTCTCGACACGGCGTACGGAATCCGGCCGATCTGACCAGCATGATCCAGATCCGCCCTCTGGGTTTCTGGATCATGACGATCCAGAAGCCCAGAGGGCGGATCTGGATCATCTCGCGGATCAACCCGGACCAAACTTCCAGATCACCACGCGCCCCACCGCGAGCAGCCCCGCCACTGGCACCGTGAGCCACAACGCCTGACGCGCGCCGAGCCCCGGTCGGTGCCGCACGCCGAACCACACCGCAAAACCGAGCGCGGGCGTCAGCAAAACGTTCGCGAGCAAGAGCGAGACCGCGGACGCCCGCGTGAACGCGAACGGCTCGATGTTCGCCGAGCCTGCCAGCACGGCCGTCGCCAGCGCCAACCGCGCCCGCGCCGGTCGAAACGGCTCCCCGGTCCGAATCCGCCGCCGGACCTCGGCCAGCTCGGCCTCCCCCAGCATCCGCCGCGACGCCAGCACGCTGAGCGCACGATCGTCGCCGGCAGGGACGAGCCCGCAGCCCGGGCAACGGGTCAACGCCAGCTCCTTCTCTACGCCGCACCGGATGCAGACCGCCGTCATCCCAGGGCAGCCACGGCTCGCGCCCGGAGCGCGCGCTCATCGCCGACAGCTTCTGCAGCCCAGGCAGCGAGCGCGTCCCGAACGAGCCCGCGCCCATCCTTCCCGTACGCGCGCAAGGCGCCGTCGATCCAGGCCTGGACGTCCGGCGCGTCCAACCGACCGCAGAGTCCCGGAACGAACACCTCCGCAAAATCCCGCTTCTGCTCGATGGCGACGAGATCGGAGACCCGCAGCGCCCAGGCCGGCAGGACGATGCCGACGCGCGCGAGCATGCCCCCCGTGAACGCCAGCGCCAGCTCCCGCGCAACGCCCGCAACGCGGACGCGTGCCGCCGCAATCGCCTCGTCCTTCCGTCCAAAACACTCGATGTAGATCTTGTTCTTGGGCTCGGTGCCGCTGGGGCGGAGGATGGCGCGGGCGTCGTCGCCGAACTGGAAGACGAGGACGTCGCGGCTGGCGGCGTCCGTGCCGCTCCGGATGGGGCCGAGGGGCCCGGCGGGATCGGCGCGGTCTGCGAACGACGTGACCGCGAATTCGCCCACACGCGCGGGGGGATCGGCGCGCAGGCTCGCCTGGATCGCGTCGATGGTGGCCTTGCCCGCGGCTCCTCGCATCACGGTGGAGACGAGCTCGTTGTGGACGTAGCCGTGGCGGGCCCAGATCGCCTCCAGGGCGCCCGTCAACGTTCGCGCCACCCCGTCGGAATACCGCCCCGCAGCTTCGTCGACAGCCATCTCCGCCAGCCATCGCGCCGCGCCCGCGGCGTCCTTGTCGCGCATCGCCGTGGTGACGAGCACGCCGTGCGACTCCTCTACACCCAGCGCGAAGTCGGCGACGTTCCCGGACAACCCCGCGAACTGGCCCGTCGCCTCAAGCTGGTGGATGCCGTCGCCGATGTACTTGAAGCCGACCATCAGGTGGTTGACGGTCCGGTAGCCCCAGTGCTCGGCCACGCGCCGGATCAGATCCGTCGTGACCTCCGTCTTCATCACGATGCCCCGTCCGGTGGGACCGCCGTTGGGCGCGTTGCGACCGACGTGTTCGGCGCAGAGGACGCCGATCTCGTTGCCGCTGAAGAACCGGAATTCACCGCCCGGGGACGAGCGCGCCCACAAGCCGATGCGGTCGGCGTCGGGGTCGCACGCCATGACGAGGTCGGCGGACAGCCGCTCAGCGAGGGCGACGCCGGCGGCCATGCTCGCCCGGACCTCGGGGTTGGGCGCGCGGAACGGCACGTTGGGAAAGCTGCCATCGTGGCTCGCTTGCGTGGGCTCCAGCGTCACGCGGTAGCCGGCCGCGCGTAGCACCTCGACGACAGTGGTGTCGCCGGTGCCGTGCAGCGCCGTGAAGACCACGTGCAGCCCGGCCTTTTCGGCAGCGCTGGCGTGCGTGAAGGACGGGGACTGGTTGGTGGCGACGTAGGCGTCGTGAACCGCTGGGGAGTACGGGGCGACGAAGCCGCGGCGTGTGGCCTCCTCAAACGGGATGATGGCAACGTCGCCGACACGATCGACCTCCTGCGCCATGCGCTCGTCCTCGGGCGGCACCTCCTGACCGCCCAGCGCGTTGTAGAACTTGCCACCGTTGTCGTCCGGTGGGTTGTGGCTCGCAGAGATATTGAGCCCCGCGTCGGCGGCAAGATGCCGGATGGCGAAGGACAATTCGGGCGTGGACACGAACGTGCCGAGATCGGGCGAGACCGGGCGCGGGAGGATGACGGTCCGGACGCCGTTGGCCGCGTAGACCCCTGCGGCAAGCTCGGCAAAGTCGCGGCTCGACAGGCCCATGCAGGGGTTCGCGACGCCGTCCTCCGCGAGCAAGGCGTAGGCCCCGTTCGCGTCGAGGTAGCGCCGGACGTCGTAGGCGAGGACGACGCGGAGCGGGCGGGCGACGAGGTCGCGCCCGGGGTCGGCGGTACGGACGCGGGCCGTGAGCCAGATCGCGTGGCCCTGGACGCTGGCGCCGAGGGTCCAGGGGTTGTAGCGGTTGGGGCCGATGCCGACGGGACCGCGGCGCCCGCCGGTGCCGAAGGGGAGCACCTGGTAGAAGCTGTCGAGGAGCAGATCCCAGCGCTCGCGGCGGATCATCGCGCGAACGGCCGGCTGGTAGGGCGCGAACGCCGGCTCGGTGAGCCAGCGCGCGAGGTGGACGAGGGCCTGGGCCCGGGTCTCCTCGCGAACGGCGAGGCGCGAGAACCCAGCAGTGGCACGGGCGAGGAGCGTGGCGACGGGGGGTTCGGTGGTCATCCCCGCCGCTTATCCGGAACCCCGGCTGGGCCGCGCACGTCGCGGCGTCGTACAAAGCGCATGACCCACACCCTCCCGTTGTTCGGCGTCCTCCTGTGCCTCCCCGCCTGCGCGGCCCCGGCGAGCGCCATCGGCCTCGACGACGACTCCGCCGGCGCCCACTCGCCGGTCGCCGGCCTGACCGTCTCCACCGGCGCCTTCGTGCTGCACGGCGCCACCGTCCTCACACCAACCGGCGCGGTCATCGAGGACGTCGTCGTCCGCGGCGGGCGTATCGTCCGCCTCGGCGCGTCCGGCCCGGGGGATGGGCCCTTCCTCGACGTGACCGGCCGCTTCGTCGCCCCCGCCTTCATCGACAGCCACGTGCACCTCGCCTACCTGCCCGAAGGCGCCACCCTCGCCGACCACGGCATCGCCGGCGCCGTCGACATGGCCGCTCCCGAAAGCTTTTTGACGGCGTCCCACGCGCCGCTGGAGGTCCTCGCGAGCGGTCCGATGGTGACGGCGGTGCACGGCTACCCGACGGAGAGCTGGGGGAGCAACGGGTATGGCATCGAGTGCGCCGACAGCGCCGCGGCCGTCGCCGCCGTCGACCGGCTCGTGGGCGAAGGGGCGAAGCTCATCAAGCTGCCGATCACGGGGCCGGCTGGGCAGGACCAGCTCGACGACAGCGCGGTCGCCGCTGCCGCGGCCGAGGCGCACGCCAGGGGAGTGCTGACCGCATCGCACGCGCTTGGCGACGATGAAGCGGCCCGCGCGGCCGCCGACGGCATTGACGTCCTTGCCCACACGCCGACGGGGACCCTGTCGACAGCGACCGTCTCCGCGTGGGCTTCCCGAACCGTAGTGACGACTCTTGTCGCCTTCGGAAACTCGGCCACCACCCGGGAAAACCTGACGGCGCTCCGGAGCGCCGGCGCTCGCGTTCTTTATGGGACGGACTTCGGAAACGCGCAGGATGCGGCGATCAACGCCGAGGAGGTCCAAGGGATGCTGGACGCGGGCATGACGGGGCAAGCGATCGTGGACGCCGGGACCACCGTTCCTGCCGCTTTTTGGGGTTTTTCCGATCTCGGGACCCTGCAGGTCGGCAAGAAAGCCAGCTTGCTCATCCTCAACGCCGACCCCCGCCTGGACCCACTCACCCTCGCCCAGCCCGTCGCGGTCTACATCGACGGCCGGCGCCGATGACGTTTTTTGTCATACCGCTGACGCGGCGCGTCAGGTTTTGGCAAGGTACGGGCCGTCGCGCGGGGCTTGAGCCGGTCACGCGGTCGATTATCGGCGTACTTCCATCCGTCGCTGGTCTGGCACGGTGCTTGCTTGTGTCCTTTGCGTCCGGCCGCAAACCGGCTCCCCCGTCAGTCAACATCAACAGGACCCACAAGGAGCATCACAATGCGCAACAACAAAGGCTTCTCCCTCGTCGAGCTCATGATCGTCGTCGCCATCATCGGCATCCTCGCCGCGATCGCCATCCCCAACTTCATCGCCATGCAGCTCAAGGCCAAGCGCGGCGAGGTCCCTGGGAACGTCGACGGCATCAAGACCGCCGAGCTCTCCTACGACGCCTCGTTCGACAAATACGTCTCGGCTGCCGAGAACCCCGGCGCCCCGAGCGGCAAGGCCCCCACGGCCTGGGTGAGCACCGCCGAGTTCGCCCAGATCAACTGGAAGCCGGACGGCGAAGTCCGCGGCGCCTACACCGTCGACGCCGTCACCAACACCGACTTCACGGTTCACGGCGCCTGCGACGTCGACGGCGACGCCAACCTGAGCACCTACACCGCGACGACCAGCACCAACGCCGCGATGACCAGCGCCTCGGACGTCTACTGAGCCGACCCTGATCCGGTGGAGCCCCCACCGGTTCGCACCTCCCCCCGCGGCTTCGGCCACGGGGGGTTCGTGTTTGAAGGGGTCACCGCGCGGGAGGGCGGTACACGCTATGATCGCATCGTGAGTGCCTACCGTCTCCGCCGCGCAGGCCGCGAGTTCCTCGTCATCGACCGGGAGGCCCTGATCCAGATGGCCGCCAACGGTCAGGTGCGGCATGGGGACGACGCCTGGTACCAGGAGCGCTGGCAGCCGGTCGGCGCGCTGCCCGAATTGCAGGGGAAGCTCGGGGCTGATCCCTGGTCAGCCTGGGAGGAGAACGACGGCGCGGGTGCTGAGTCGATCGTCGCTCGCTTCCAGGCCCCCGACGCCGAGCCCGAGGAGATCGCGCCCGACGCGATCGAGCCCGTGCCTCCGCCCGAAGGCAGGCGTCTGGTCGTGCGCCGGCCACCGGAGCCAACCCTCGTGCCCGAGGATCTGCCCGACGACGATCGCGACGCGCCCTCGCCGGGACCCGATGAGGCTGGGGAACGTGGTCAGGTCATTGACTTTCCGAGGCCCCGTCGCCCGATTGACCGGTCCGACATGCCGCCGAACACGCCCCGCGGCCCGCCCCCCGTGGTGCGCGCCAGCCGGGTGCTCATGGGGCTCTTTCTCGGCGGGTGCCTCCTGGCGCTCGGCTGGCTCTACATGTCCATCATCGGCTCGTCGGAAGGAACCCAGGCCCCGAAGGTACGCCCCCCGGCCACCACGACCGCCACCCCCCTGGTCGGGTCGGGCCCGGCGGACGACGCCCTCCACCAGATGGTCGCGAGCCTGCGCACGCGCCTGCCGCAGGAGGTGCAGACGGTGAAGAAGCCCGGCGATCTGGGCGACGCCATCCTCATCGAGCTGCAGAACCTGCAGACGAGCGTGGAGGGCGTGGACGCCACTGTGACCCAGTGGACCGGCCCGAAGGGCGACCGGCCAAAATCCGCGAGCGTCGTGGTGACGTTCCACGACACCCAATCCCTCAACCGCGATCTCCTCTCTTTCGGCCTCGTGCTCGGCCGCTACCAGCGCGCGTACCCCGAGCTGAAGATCCCCGACGCGCGGGTCGTTTTTCACGCGGACGACGGGGATCGCGGGCTCACCATCGACGCCGAGAGCTGCCTGGAGGTTTACAGCGCGCGGATCACCGTCCAGAAGTACCTGGAGCTCGCGGGGGGATCGTAGTCTGGAGGCGGGTTAGTCAGGACCGACGTCGGATACCGCGTGGTCAGGTGAGTTCGGCGTCCCTGCACGGGTTCGACGTCGCGCGCGTTCGACCAGGGGCAACACTTCGCGGCGGCGATGGGCGCGGTGTGGGCGACTGCGCGCGCGCTCATGGCGCCGGCACGCGGCGCCCCACCCACGATGGCAGGTGGCAGCGAGCGGGCTTAGTCGAACCCGGTGGAACTTGCCGAACGCCAAGCGGATCCCCCCGAGCCCCCGGTGTACTCCAGTCGCGCGGTGGTCGGGCTGGCCCTGGCGACGTTCGCGCTCTTCGCCCTCACAAGCGCGGGCCGCATCGACACTCCGGACGGGCAGCACCGGCTTGACGTGGCGCTGGGGTTGGTGGACCATGGCCTGCCCGAGACCACGGACGTCGCGCAGTTCGCCAGCGCTGCCGTCCGCTTCAACGGCCTCTGGCACTACACCGTCTACAGTGCGCCGCCTTCGCTGCTGGGTGCGGGGGCCGTTGCCCTGGCTCGGCTCCTGCCCGCCGCCAGCGAGGACCGGGACGGCTTCGCGTTCGTCATGGCCTCCGCGCTCGCGGCCACGCTCGGCGTCCTGCTGCTGCTCGACACGCTCCGCCTCCTTGGCGTCCAGCAGCGCGAAGCACTCCTCACCTGCGTGATCACCGCGACGGGGACGCTCCTGTTGCCCTACGCCGGCTCCGCGTTCGACCAGGGCCAGCACCTCGCCGTGGCCCTGGCCGCGCTTTGGGCCACCGCACGCGCATTGCAGTCGCCGGGCAGCGGTCCTGGCTGGCTCCTTCCGGGCGTGTTCGTTGGGCTTGGCCTCGCCTACCGGGAGGTGCACGGCATCTGGATCGTCGGGCCAGCAGCGGCCGCATGGATCAGGGCGAGGGGGCGAGCCCGTTGGGTCGCCTTATGCTGGCTGGCGGTGGGCCTCGTGCCGGGCATCGCGCTTGACGCGGGGTGGAACCTCTGGCGCGGCGGCTCGGTATTCCCGGCTGGGTTGGCGGACTCCGGGCAGCGCATCTTCGGGAACCCGCTCGTCGGCCTGGCGGGTCTCCTGGTGAGCCCCGGCAAGGGGGTAATCTGGTACAGCCCCCCACTCCTGCTGGGGCTGCTGGGCCTGAGAGGGCTGGCTGGCCAGAACAGGGCGTTCGCCGCGGCGGTCGTGGGGCTTGCGGCGGCGCACACCATCGTGTATTCCTGCTTCACGTTCTTTGGCGGCGACTGGTGCTGGGGGCCCCGGTACATGCTCGTGCCGGCTGGCGTGTTGATGGTCGCGGCGCCGTTTGCGCAGATACGCCGGGAGGTGAGCGCCACGATCATCGCGGTTGGAGTCAGCGTGCAGCTCCTCTCACTCGCGCGCGACCATGCCGCCTACGTCTACGAGGCGCGACTACCCGAGAACTTTCAGTTTGATCATCCCGAGGTGTACTTCACCGGGTCCGCGCTGTTGGCCCGCCCCGCCGAGATCGGCGAGATGTACACTGCATCCCGGCCCCCGGACTTTGCCTCCTTTCGCAGTGGTGACCGGCCGGAATTGCTGACGCGGGGCCTCCTGTACCCGCATCCATCCGTCGGCCCCGACTGGGTTCGGTCCTACGCCGTGTTCTGGCTACCCGTCCCCTGGCCGATCTGGATGCGGTCGCTCCCCGAAGGGGTGGCTACACCCGTTCCGGTCGGCGGGCTTCTTGGGGTCCTCGGCGGGCTGCTGGTGTCGGGCCTGCTGCTGGTCCGTCGCGACATCGAGACCAATGCCGGGTAGCCCGCCCCAGACGCTCCCGCGCCCGAATCCAAACGACTACTTCTGCGCGAGCACCCGGCGATACACCGCCAGGTAGCTCTCCACCATCGACGCTCGTGCCCACCGGCGGCTCGCCGCCGCCGCGAGGGTGCCGTCCCGTCTGGAGGCGACGGCCGCCTCCAGCGCCGCGCCCATGTCGGCGGAGTCGCCACAGAGCCACGCGCCCGACGTACCCTCCAGATTTGCCAGGTAGGACGGGTCATCGGACACGACCACGGGCACGTCGCAGAGGAGCGCCTCCTGGACGGTGAGTGGGAACCCCTCCCCGCGCGAGGGCAGCCAGAACGCATCTGCGGCGGCGAACAACGCAGGCATGGCCTCAAGCGGGCGTTGGCCGAGGTGGTTCGTGGACTGTAGCGAGGCGAGGCGACCCGCCAGCGGGCCCGAGCCCACGACCACCAACTGCCAACCCGGGTGCCGTCGCGCCACGTCCGGCCAGAGCGCAGCGACGCGGTCCACGCCTTTCTTTCCCACGAGCCGAGCGGCGTACAGCACGACGCGCTGACCCTCGCCGGTCACGCCGAGCGCCTGGCGGGCGGCGCTGCGTTCCCCGGACGTCGCCGGTCGGAAGACCCGTTCGTCCCGTGCGTTCGCGATGACATCAAAGGCGCTCCGCACACCCCACGACCGAAACCACTCCGCTACGTGGGGACTCACGGCCACACGGGCATCGACCATCCCGAGCGCGACAAGCCCTGCTGTGCGGTATGCGAGACGCTGCACCCGGTCGAGCATCCCGTCGTAGGGGACCAGGCCAACGTGTTGGGTCAGGACCGTGGGTCGCCGAAGGGCGCGAGCGATCAGGAGCGCGTCCCAGGTCGTGACGTTGATGCACTCATGCACATGCACCACGTCGGCGTGGCGAATTGCTGCGGTCAGGGAGGCGACGGCGCGTGGCCCCCAAAGCGGAAGCGGCACCTGAAACCGCGCTTCGAGGGGGTTCCAGGCACGAACCCGAGTCACGCGGGCGTCGTGTCCGGGCAAGGCGGGCTCTGCCGACGCGACCCAGCGCACCGAGTGCCCGCGCTCCCGAAGCCCGTCCGCGAGCAGCGCCGACATCGTTTCGATCCCACCGGCGTGCGGCGGCATGAAGTTGGTGACGAGCGCCACCCGCAGGGGCGTCATGCGCCGGCGGCGCCCGGGGGCCGGGGGTCGCCGACAGCCGGCGGTTGGATCGGCCGATCAGCTGCGGCTACGTGCCGATGGTGCGCGGCATCGCTCGCTCGCAAGGTGATCTGGAAGGCCTCGCGGTTGGCGCGCAGGCCGCTTTCAAGGATGACGCCGGAATAGAAGGTGACGACGGCGATGATTTCGAAGCTGGCAGCGAGCACCGCGAGGGGGAGCCTCAAGACCTGACCGGTCCGGATGAACTCGACCACCGGGAACCACCCCGCCACAAGCCCGGCGACGAACGCGCCAGTTGCGAGCACGCCGAAGTAGCGCATGGGCTTGTGGTCGCGGTGCAGCACGAACAGCGCGCGCAGGATTCGCACACCATCGCGGACGGTGCTCAACTTTGACACGGTGCCGTCCCAACGAGCCCCAAACGGGACCGGCACCTCCGCGACACGAAACCCCTTGTCGATCGCCTGCGCGGTCAGCTCCATCTCCAGCTCAAACCCGTCGTGCAGGATCGGCACATGGCAGTAGAAGCGGCGGGTGAACAATCGCAAACCAGAGAACACGTCGTGTGTCTGCGCGCCGAACAGGGCCCGGACGATGCTCTCGAACACTCGGGACCCGCGCTGGTGCAGCGGGCGGAACGCGGCGTTGCCGTCCTGCGCCTGCCGAAGCCCGGTGATCATGTCGGCGCCGGTGCGGCCCCACTCCTCGACGAGCAACCGGCCGCCGGCCGCCGGGTAGGTCGCGTCACCATCGGCCATCAGCAGCAGGTCCGAGTCGACGTGCGGAAGCGCCGTCAGGACCCCGCGGGCCTTGCCCTTGCGCGGCTCGGTGATCACCTCGACCCCGAGCGACGCGGCGATCACCGCGGTCGCATCATCGGACGCGTTGTCGATCACGAGGATGCGGGCCTCCGGGAAGACCGCCCGATAGTCGGCGATAACGCTCGCGATCGCGCTCGCCTCGTTGTGGCACGGGAGGAGCACGGTCAGGGTCGCAGTGGCGGCAGGCACGGGGCTCGGGCTATCTGCGCCCGGGCCGACGGGCCACGCCGCCCGCCGCGTCACCCGGTTCGCTCCCAGTCGCATCCTCTGCTGGATTCCGCCGCGCGCGGCGACCGGCACAACGCCACCGCCGAAACCCCACGTTAGTCATGCAGCGGAGACGGCTCCTTGCTTCCCAACGAGGCGGACTGGCTTGGCGCCCGGATGGCCGTCCTGCCGCGTGAACGGCTTTTCCCGCTGGTCAATCTGGGGAGTTCTACGGCTGCTTTTCGAGAGCGCGACCAGCCGTGGATCCACGCGAGCCTGTTTGCCGCGCCAAAGGCCGCCGGCGAGGTCGTCGTTCATGTGGACCTCAAAGCGGACGACGGGGTGGACCTCGTCGGCGACCTCGCTGACCCGGAAGTGCTCGCAGCGATCAGGGCGCGGGCGCCGCGGTCCGTGCTCTGCTCGAACCTGCTTGAGCACATCGAGCGCGACGAACTCCCGGCGTACTGCGATCGGGTCGCTGGCCTCGTCGGACCGGGCGGCTACCTCCTGATGTCCGTGCCTCGCGCATTCCCCTACCACCCGGACCCAATCGACACCCTGCTGCGGCCCAGCGTGCCGGATCTCATCGCCATGTTTCCAGGTTTCCGCCTGGTCGCCGGCGAAGAGGTGATCGCGGGTCGGGTCTGGGGCTTGCTTCGCGGCAACGTGAGGCGGCTCGCTGCAAAAAGCGCCCGGCTCGCCCTCGGACGCGACCGGGCGCGGCAGCCCTCCATCGCCGGGGGCACGGGACCCTCGGGCCGCTTGCACGATTGGGTGATTCCATGGGCGTGGCGGCCGTTTGTCGTGACCTGTGTGGTGTTGGAGCGGCCATGATCGGGGACGGCCGGGCGGGCTCGTTTCGGCGCTGGTTGGGGCGCCTTGGCCGCGCGGCGGTCGCAGTGTCCCTGATCGCCTGGCTTTACGGCCGCGGCGCCATCGACCCCTCCTTCCTCACGCGCGTCGTCACGGACCCTGTGCTGGCGAGTGTGACGCTGGTCGTGTGGCTCGTCGTGCACGTAGCGCTGGCGGCCGCCCGTTGGCGGATGCTCGTCCGCGCCACCGGCGGTGAGCTCGCGTGGCGCGCGGCCGTCCAGAACCAGACCGTCGCGCTTTTCCTCAACACCACGGTCCCCGCGGGCATGAGCGGGGACGTCTGGAAGGCGCTCGTGGGGACTCCGGATCGCCGACGATGGGCCCTCCAACTCGGTCTCCTGACCGTCGAGCGCCTCGCGGGCGCGTGCGGTATCGCGGGCGTGCTGGCCCTCCTCGCCTCGGCGGAGGTGGGCGGCGTAATCGGGTTCGGATGCGCGCTCCTGGGTCTCATGGGTGGGGTCCTGGCGCTTTGGACCGCATCCCGGACCGATGGCGCCGCGCATCGGCTCGCCCCCTGGATCCCGCGCCGGCGCCACGCCGCTCTACGAACTGCCGTTCTGGGCGCGCTCGGGGTCTCCCTCGCCAGCTACGTGCTGATCGTGGGCGCTGCGTTGGTGATCGTGGCGCGGTTGGAGCCGGTGGGAGATCCCATCCCGGTTGCTCGGGCGTGCGCGATGGCCGTCTTTGTTGGCGCGGTTCCCATCACGCCGGGCGGGATTGGCGTCGGACATGTGCTGCTCGATCATCTCCTGACGGCCCTCGGGCACGCCCACGGAGCCGACGCCTACAACCTCATGATCCTGCCGCAGCTCGCCTTGAACCTGCTCGGTGGGCTCGTGTGGCCCCTGCGTTCGCCCGACGGCGGCGGGTCACCAGGCCCCGACGCCGGCTCAGTCCCCGAGCTCCTCGACCTTCACGCGGACCCGTCGCACGGCGAAGAGATCGTGCCCCGTCAGGAATAACCGGTCGGTACCCTCGCCCTCCTCCCAGCCGGCGGTCGAGCGTCGGCGTTTGTCGGGCGGGATCTCGAAGAGGGCGACGTGGACGACGTGCCGGACCTCGGGGATGTCGCTGACGAGACGGCCGAAGTCCTGCGCGTAGAGCGTGGCTTGAAAGGGCCAGCCAACCTTGTCCAGGCCGCCATCGTAGGGGTCGAGGAAGCGGTCGATCCACTTGGCTGCGGCCTCGCGGACGGCGAGGGTGTTGGCGTTGGGGCGCAGGCGGACGGTCACGGACACGTCGATGTGCATGAACTCGGAGAGGCGGACGACCGGGATGACGTTGATGAGCGAGCGCTGCTTGAGGTGCCGCTGCACGTTGTCCCGCAGGCCGGTTGCCAGCATCGGATCGGGGTATTTCTCGCCTTCCCGGCGCCGGGGGAGGATGACGACCTCGACCTTTCCGTCCGGGCCGATGTTGCCCTCACACGAGGCGCGCGCGACCTCGCCCGACGCCTCGGTGGCGATGACGGCAAAGTCGTGACGAGTGACAGCACGGTCCCGGCTCGTCAAAAGGCTCGGCGCGCGGCGGAGGATCTCGTCGATGGTCTCGGCGTCCCGGCCGCCCGAGGCGGGCAGGAGGTTCTCGCACTTGACCGAGTCGGCTACACCCTCGACCAGCGTGATCTCGCGCGCCGCGACGTTGCCCTTGTTCCCGGGCACGTAGCGGTACGTGTCGACGACGACGTTGGACGAACCAACCGGCAACATCCGGCCGCGAATGCCGTTTCCAAAGCCGAGCGTGCCGTCGACGGGGTCGACGACGAACACCCGGTCGTCCTTCCCGGCTGTGAGCACTGAGGCGTCACTCACGCGCGTCCACGCTTCCGTCGTGCCGTCCTCGTTCTCGACGAAAACGCGGATGTCCGGGAACGCGTCGAGGTTGCGGAAGAGCGGGCGCTCGCCCTCGGACCGGTGCAGGAAGATCGGGATCCGGCGAAGCTGGATCACCTGGTTCGGCACGCCCAACCCCGAGAAGCGCTCGGTGCGAACGGTCACGAGGTTGACGACGTCGACCGTGTTCAGGAGGATGTGGACGACCGGCGGGAGCGTCGGCACCATGTCGAGCGTGACGCCCGCGGGCAGGGACAACCGCGCGCGAAGCCAGAAGCCGTCCTCGGAGAGCGCGGGGGTCTCGGGCAGGCTGAACGTGAGCGTCCCGGTGGACGTGAGCGAATAGGCCGTCTCGGCCCCCTCGCCGGGCGCGTGCAAGCGACGCCAGCCGGGGCGGTTGTGCTCGCGGGCTTCGAGCACCTCCCACTCCATGCGCACGCCCGGCGGCAGCACGGTCTCGCCGCGCGTGCGGAACGTGATGCAGTGCTTGCGACCGGGCGGGAGCGGCTGGTCAAACTGCAGGTAGAGCGCCTGGTTCTCCTCGGCCGTCTCGACGAACGGGAAGAACGGGAAGTGCTCGGACTGGCGGCCGAGCGCGGTGGCGAGGACGCGGGTGAAGCGGCGGTTCTGGCCCCGCAGGTCGACCTGGGCGGTTCGCGGGTTCGGCAGCGGCTGCTCGTACTCGCGCGCGCCGACAGCGCCCTCGACGCCCAGCCGCACGTCGTAGATCTTCGGGACAATCGGGTGCTGGACCTTCTTCTCATCAACGCCGGTGAGCGAGGACTTGACCATCTCCAAGCGCAGCCACGTCGTCTCGCGGCCGGAGACCTCGTGCCGCGCCAGACCCTTGAGCTGCGTCTTCGGGTCGATCTCGATGCGGATCGTGCGTTTGCCGGCGACTTTTGCGCCCTCCGGGTCCAGCGTCGCAAAGCTGAAGCTCGAGTAGACGCGATCCTCGCTCCACACCACGCGCCAGTTGTCGTCCGCCCGGTAGGTGAGCTGCAGGAGGTACAGCTCGCCCGGCTCGGGGATGGGCGTGCCGTTCATCTCGAACGCGACCTCGATCTCCACGATCACCTTGGACTGCCGGCGGTTCTCAAAAAGATCCGAGCCGAGGTACCACTTCCTACCGATCGTCGGCGGGACCTGCGCGGCGATCTGGAACGGCGACCAGGGCCCTTCGTCCACGAGCAGGCGATCGAGGCGACGGACGTCGTCGCCCGTGTACATGTCGAGCTCGATGGGGCGCACCCACGTCACGTCGAGGTCGAACTCCGGCATCAGCACGCCGAATTGCAGCGCTTCGACGCGCTCAGCGCGCAGGTTGATGCCCTCGGGCGCCATGTCCGGGAACGGCCCCTCCAGCAGCATCTCGGTGCCCTGCGAGCGCACCTTGGGGACCTCCTCCCAGCCCTCGCCACGGCGGTAGTACCAGCGATAGCGGGGGAGATACTTCGTCTTTCGCGCGGAGAGCCGTCGGTCTGCCAGCTCAAAACGCACCGTCCAGCCGCCAAGGATCGGCGGCAGGTCCTGCAGCGAGAATTCCAGGTACCGGCCCGTTGCCCGCACCGCCCAGTTCTGCACGGCGTGCTTCTCCCCGCCGCGGTCGTCCTGCCAGTAGACGTCGAGGTCCTCGATCATGCGCGCGGCGAGCCAGCGCTCGTAGTCGAGGCGGCCGCGGACCCACCAGCGCTCCTCGGCGATCGTCTCCGGGAAGCGGATGTCGTCGGGCGTGGTCGCGAAACTCTTGAGCTCGGCGATGTCCGGCAACGTCGTCACCAGGGCCATCTCCACCATGCCGAGCGTGGTCTCCGGCTCCACGTCCGTCGCCACCGCTGTCCACCCGTCCGTCGTCGGGTACTCCCAGACGAAGAGGTCGGCGATCGACAGCGCATCCCCGTTCTTGGCGCTCCTACGGATCCGCAGTCGGCCCGTCCGTCGCCCTTCCTCGCCTTCGAGGCCCATGATCCGGAAGTCGCGGTGCCCGAGGTAGAGGTACTGCTCCGGGGTGTAGGACTCGGGCCCGAACTCGATCGGGTCGAGATCAAAAAGGTCGACCCCACGCCCGCCGGCGAACTGCAACGCCGACTTGTTGTCGTGCAGCAGCGCGCACGGGATCTCGCGCACAGCCCGCTTCGAACCGCCGCGCACGGCCATCACGCGGGCGATGCCGGCGCCGTGGACCGTGAGGCCATCCGTGGTGATGTAGTCGGCGGCCGTGGAGTCCTCGCGCTGCCGCGTCGCACACCGGGTGAACGCCGGGATCTCGACGGCGCGGTCGCCCTTGAGCGTGAACGTGACCGGCGCGACGGCCGGGCGGGCGGGCTTGCGTTCCTCCCCGATGAAGTTCAGGAAATGGATGTACGTCTTGTCCGGCACCTGGTTGAGCCGGTAGATGATCATCTCGGTCATCCAACTGAACAACTGCACGAGCGTCATGCCCGGGTCGGCGTCCGAGGTGTTGGTCCACTCGGGCGTGTACTGGGGGATGAGCGCGCGGGCTTCGCGCAGGATGTCGGCGTAGCGCCGGTCGTCGAGGTTCGGCGGGCGAATCGGCATGGTGTGGCGGACCTGTGGTCGGGAAGACCGGCGGAGCTAACGGCGGATGGCTATCGGCTGGAGACGGTGTAGTTGAGCTGCTGGAGCTGGCTCGTGGCGAGGATCTTGTAGTCCACGGAGACCTTCACGGTGCCGGCCTGATCGCCGGTCGCGTCGACCTTGAGCACCTCGATCCGGCGCTCCCAGCGCTTGAGCGCCTCGGCCACGTGATGGGCGACCATGGCGCTCGTGGCGCGGGTGTTCGGCGCGAACAGCAGCTCGTGGATGCGGCACCCGAACGCCGGGAGCATCTGGCGCTCACCCGGCTTGGTGCCGAGGATGATCGTGATGTTCTGCCGGATGTTCTCTTCGAACTCCGAGTAGCCCACGCCGCCGCTCGCGCTGTCGAACTGGAAGGGAAAGCTCCAGCCTCGACCGAGGAACTCTTTGGGGTTTTTCATGGGCTCCTTCGGGGCGAGTGCCGACGCGGCGCGGTCGGCGGTAGACCGGGGAGTGTATCGCAACCGGGGCACGTCCGGGGTACGGGCCGCGATGCGCACTGTCGTCGGCCGACCCCGCCCCGGTCACCCCTGGATCTTCGCGAACGACGTGCTCGATCCGCCCGTCGGCAAGCTGATCCCCGGCGAGCAGGTCGCCGTGGTCGACCCCAACAACAAGTTCCTCGGCCACGGCTACGTGAACCCGCGCTCGCTCATCACCGTGCGACTGCTGACGCGCACGCGCGCGGACATCGACCACGTGGGCTTCTGGGTCGAGCGCCTCCGCGACGCCGCAGCCTTGCGTGAGCGTGTTTTTCCCGGCCGCACCGCCCTACGCGTCTGCGCGGGCGAGGCCGACCACCTCGGCGGCCTCATCATCGACCGCTACGACGACGTGCTGGTCGTGCAGATGACCGCCTTTGGCGTCGACTGCCGGGCCGATCTCGTCCGGGCCGCCATCGAGGAGGTCTTTCACCCCAAAGGCGTGGTTCGCCGCGACGACATCGCCGTGCGGGCATACGAGGGGCTGGGCGGTGAGGCCCACGTCTGGTGGGGCGAGGTGCCGGAGCGCGCACCCTTCGAAGAGAACGGGGTGAAGTACGCCGCCGACCTGGTCGGCGGGCAGAAGACCGGCTTCTTCTTCGATCAAGCCGAGAACCGCGCGTGGATGGGCGCTCGGGCGAAGGGCGCGACGGTGCTCGACCTCTACGCGCATCTCGGCGGCTGGGCGCTGACCGCCCTGCACCACGGGGCAACATCCGCGACCGCCGTTGACGTCTCCGCCACCGCCTGCGCGCAGATCACGGCGAACGGTGTGCTGAATGGCGTTGCCGACCGCTTGACCGTCGAGACCGCCGACTGCAAGGACTGGCTCCGCGCGCAGGTCGACGCCGGCGCGCGCTACGACATCGTCTGCGTGGACCCGCCAGCGTTCGCCAAGAACCGGAAGTCGGCGGGACAGGCGCTCGGGGCGTACAAGCAGGTCAATCAGCTCGCGGCGGGTCTGGTCGCTACCGGAGGCCTGCTGTTCACCTCGTCCTGCTCGCACCACGTGGAGTGGGATCGGTTCGAGGAGGCGGTGTATACGGGAGTCCGGACCGCCGGACGCCGGTTTTCGCGCGTGCGCAAGTCGGGCCAGGCCGCCGACCACCCCGTGCTCCCCGGCGTGCCCGAGACCGAGTACCTGAAGCACCTCGTCCTCGCGCTGTGACCACCCGCACCGCCAAAGTATGAAAACCGACGACGCAGCGACCAGACGATGATGCACGAGTATGAAAACCGACGACGTC
>CAIMSU010000125.1 GCA_903844155.1 uncultured Pseudomonadota bacterium
GCGCTGAAGGCGCCCCCTCCGGCCGCCCTGCGGGACGGCCTACCCCCGGGCCGGGCCCTAACGCCGATTTGGACTACCAAATCGGCGCGACTTTGCGCGACCGCGAGCGCCGGAGTACCGGCGGGCGGTCGCGCAAAGGTCCGGGCCGGCCGCTCGTTTCATCCCCCGGTGAGTGGCGGCCAGCCGCATGTTCGACCAATACGAACCCGGGTGTGCCGGACCGACCCGCCAAACGAGCTGGCGCTTTCTGATACGCTCCGTCTCCATGCTGCCCGCCGTTGTCCTTGTTGTCCCGCTCGCGTTCTCCGCTCCCGCCCTCGCCGCCCCCACCCAGGCGCCGCCCGTGGAGACCTCGCCCGTCCTTCGCGCGGGCGCGGTGACGTGCACGGCCGGCGGCTACGTGTTGGGTCTGCACGATCTGGAGCCAGCAAAGCACAGCTTTGGAGCGGACCTCTGGCTCTGGGCGCAGTGTGACTCGGACGTTGTTCGGCCCCTTGCGGCGACCGAGTTCATCAACGGGCGGGACGTCAAGATCACCCAGGCGGCAACGGTCCCCCGCGCCGGCAAGTTCTGGTCGTACGAGAAGGTGAGCGGCACGTTTGAGTATGACTGGCAGATGGCCAACTTCCCCTACGATCGCCAGGAGCTGGTGTTGGAGGCGGAGTATGTGGCGGACATCGTCGCCAATTTCCAGTTCGTCCCGGACCTTGGGGGAACGCGCGTGGACCCCGACGTGCGCGCCGAGGGGTGGAAGGTAGGCCAGATGGAGATGACGGCGCCCATCCACACCTACCCGACGACCTTCGGCGATCCCTTGCTCCAGCAGACGCGAGAGAGCGAGTATTCCCGGCTGGAATTCCGGATCCCCCTGCAGCGCGACAGCACGTTCACGTTCATGAAGCTCACGGCGGGCGTCTATTCCGCCGTCGCGATGGTGATCCTCTCGTTCTTCCTGGATTCTCGTCAGACCTCGCTGATGAGCGCCCGGATGAGCATGATCGTCGGGTCGCTCTTTGCGGTGCTCGTGAACCTGCGCGCCACCGAGGGCGTGCTGGGGCGCGCGGAGGGGCTCACCCTCGTCGACCGCATTCATCTACTGGCGTTGCTCGTCGTGTTCCTCTCCGGGGTGTGCGGGATCCTGTCGCGCTGGCTGGTGGAGCGGGACGCGAGGGTGGTCCCATCGTGGTTTGACCGGCGCGCTGCCGTGGTGCTCGCCTTCGTCTTCCTGGCGAGCAACGCGTGGCTGGTGCTCAACGCGCAGGCGAATGGCTAACGAGGGCAGACGTACACCCCAAATCCGTCCGCCGCGCGGGCTCGTGCGCGCTGTGCGACGAGGGAGGGATCCCGCCCCCACACGTTAGCCGCCGTCGTCCACAGGCCCTGCTCCTCTGAAGACGGGTTGCCGGTTTCGTCCAGCGCGGGGGCGAGGAATGCAGCGTCACCCGACTCCCGCACATCGATGCAGCCGGAGCCGCTACCGGTCGCGAGGTCGCCGTCGGTGGGCGCGGTCTGGAGCGCCGTCGCCAGGGCGAGGGCGTCCCGATGGGCGGCGTCACCGCCGGCGTTGCACCACGTGATCTCGATGCTCGTGGCAGGGCAGGGGAGGCTGAGGCTGTGTGCGGGATCCCAGGCCACGTGGAGGTAGTCCCAGCGGTCCTTCCCGACCGTGACCGACCGCGCCTCGCGCACAGTCACCTGGGCGCGATCGGTGGCGAGGGCCACGGGGATGTCGCCCGGCCCGTCGGGAAAGCGGCTGTGTACGGTGATGCGGCGCGCGAGCTGGACCTTGTCCCCGGGGAGCGACGTGACCTGCACGGCGGCGGGGATGTCGATCTTGCTCCAGAGCAGGGAAACAACGCCGTTTCCATCCGGCTGGTACCGGCGAGCCGCGATCCACCCGTCCAGCCGCTCTTCGAAGTCCAGGCTCACGACCCCGACATCGGCGATCCGTTCGGCGCCGCGTAGCGCGACGTCCGCGGTCTCAAACGCGGCCTGGGTTGCTGCCCCTGCGCCGAACGTTCGCACCGCGGTGGTGTGCGCCAGTTCCACGTCGTAGTACCGCAGCGCGCGGTCCATCAGCGTCCAGGCGATGGGCGCAGCGCGCTCGTCGCCGGGCGGCAGGGTGTTGAGCACCGCGGCATCGGCAGCGGGCTGAACGTGGTCGGGCTGAAAGGCTGTCGCGATCTCGTTCAGCGGCGAGGCGTGGAGCGTCGGGTCTTGTGGGCCCTCAAGGTCGGCTGATCCCGCAAAACACCGCCCGCTCAACGTCCGGTCCGCAAACTGCTGTAGCAACGTCGCCTTTTCCTGGGGGCCGAGCGCCCAGGCGGTGGTGATCGTGTCCGCCGCGTTCTTGGGGCAGTAGGCGAACGCAGCCCAGCTCGAGCGCGAGATGATGCCGCTCAGGTCCCTGCGACGCAGCATGACCGCCATCCGCTCCCGGGTGTAGTCCGCGCTGTTCAACGCATCGGCCGGTCCGAGGGCGGGCTCCAGCACGCGGGCCAAAATCCCGCGTTCCGGCACGGGTTTCGCGCCCGAGTCGATCTCCACCACCACCACACCACGCTCGTCCAGCTCGTGCAGGATCTCCCGGGCGTCCGCGTTCTGGACGCTCTCGGCGCGCAAGCCCCGAAGGATGTCCGTCAGCGAGGCCGTCCCGGTGTTGTCGACCATGCCGCCGTCGCCAACCACCAGGTCGCGCGCTGGCAGATCGGGCCGGTCGCCGCCGCCGGGGACCGCTGGCGTTGTCACCGTCGCCATGTCCATCCCCCACGGAAAGCTCGCGGACATGCGCACTGCCGTGCCAATCGTGGGGCGCACGGTGGGGCTGATCGAGGCCAGGGAGACGGGCGTGATGCGCGAGATCGCGGTCATCGGGATGTCGGCGGGGCGGCTCAGCAGCCAACTGGAAAGCAGGCTCTGCGGGATCGGCGGCTCGCCGATCATCAGGCGACGCCCGCTCGCAGCGAGGGTGGCGTTGAAGATCACCAAAGGGCGGGGCACCGTGGAGGGCGCGCGAAAGCTGGACTCCCAGCCGTACTGGGCGTTCCAGAAGCTCGCGAGCGTGCTGCCCCGCGTCGAGACCGGGCTGAGCATGCCGAGCAGGGCGGGGGCGTTGAAATCGGCGAGCACGTCGTCGAGCTGGTGGGTGCGGAGCAGGTTCCCGGTCAGCCGGCCGACGTCGCTGGGTACGCCCTGCGGCGCAAAGGCGCTCCGATAGCCGTTGAGCATCTCGGCACCCGTCCCGATCTGGCCGCGCCCACCGTTCCCGTAGTGCGTGGCCACGTGGTGCGCGACCGCCACGCTCCCGCCGGAGACGCCGGAGAGCATCCAGACGTAGTCGGAGAGCGGGTGGCTGAAGTGGGTTGGGACGGTGTGGGTCGCGTCGGCGTAGGCGAAGAGCTGGTCCGGAGGCTGGCTCAGCGTCTCGAGCACGAGGGTGCCGAACGTTGCGGCGTGCGAGCCCCCGCCCGAGGCGGCGACGAGAAGCACCGGGCCGTCCTTCGGGATCGCCTGCAGACGGGCGAGCGCGGCAGCATACCAGTCGTCCGCGTTGGCGGGCGGGGCGGAGTCGGCGAGGTGGTCGCGCTGCAACATCCACGCCGTCGCGTAGGTGAGGAACGGAGCTGCCATCAGCGCGACGGGCAGGCGGCGCCAGGGGTCTGCGACCCAGCCGTCGACGAGTCGCCCGAGGCCGAGGAGCAGCACGCCGAGCATGCCGACGGCCCAGATGGTGGCGATCCGGCTGCTCGCGAGTCCCCCGCTGTAGACCGAGTGCCAGACGGCCTGGCCGAGGAGCAGCCAGCCGGCGACGACGATCGCAAACCGCAGGGAGGGCGGAAACGGGCCCCAGCGGGTCTGGATCGGGTGGCGGGGCGTGACGAAGCGGGGCGTGGAGAGCGCGAGGATGACAAGCGCGCCGCTCTGGAAGTAGAACCTGAACGCCCCCCAGAACTCGCCGGAATCGCTCATGCGGCAGAGGTCCGGCCCGTCGAAGACGACGTGCGTCGCGAGCGGCAACGTGCCGACAAACCCGACGAGCGTCACGAACGACGCGAACGTCGCCCAGTCCTCCTTCGCCCGCACGCGCCAATGCGCCCTCGACAGCGAGAAGACGATCGCGAGGCCGTAGATGGCCTCCAGCCCGGCGAGGAGGAAGCCGGTGTGGCTCCCACAAATCCATGAATCCATGCGGCGCGGGTATCTCGATTGGGCCGGCCCCGGGCGGTGGGAGCGTTGATCCGGCTACGTGGAGCCCATGCTCCTGCTGGTCACCTTCGCGACCCTCTGGCGCGCGGTCGCGTTGGCCGTTGC
Source organism: uncultured Pseudomonadota bacterium (assembly GCA_903844155.1). Lineage (GTDB taxonomy): Bacteria > Myxococcota_A > UBA796 > UBA796 > SXON01 > CAIUMM01. The sequence continues at coordinate 4,312 of CAIMSU010000125.1, forward strand.
CGATCCCGCGCCCGTCGCCGACGCCCTCGATGGCCGCGTTCAGGCGCTGATCGCCGCGCTGCACACGGGCTGGCTGCGCGAGGACATGGCCGTTGCCGCGGGCCTTGACCCCTCGGCCCTCCCTCCGGACCGCGCCGAGGAGGTGGCCCGGGCCCGGCTCGACCCGCTGCTCGTTGGGGCGATGGCCAGCTACCAGACCCGCTCGGTGCTTGGCGCGCTGACCCCGGCGTTCTGGCGGGAGGCGCTGTCCACCACCACCGAACACGCCGTGGCGCAGATCCTCGTCGCGCCGCCGGGGTCGAGGGAGGCAGACCTGCTGCTCGCGAACAACCCCTGTCTGCCCCAGATCGATGAGCGTCGCGCGCATGTCCGTCGCCGGTTCGGGCCGCCCTCGGGGACCCCGCCTGACGCCGACGACTTCGGGCCGCCTGCCCCGATCCCCTCGCTCATCGTCCAGTACGACCACGGCGCTGTGCTACGCGTCCAGCTCGGCTCGCCAGCCGGCGTACGGGCCCTGGGGTGTGACGCGCCGGCGCTCCGGTTCCTGGAGGTGCCGGAGTGGCAGCGCGCCTGGGAATATGGCCCCACGACCGGCGAGCTTTCCCGCTACGGCGTCCCCGACACGAAGCTCTCCTGGGTCGCCTGGGTCTCCGGCGGCACCGTGATGCTGACTACGGCTTCGGCGGGGGAGTAGGGGCCGGGCTGACCGCCGCAGGGGCCGGTGGAGCCGCAGGTGCGGCCGACGGCGTGTCGGTCGGCGTCGTAGCAGGTTTCGCCGCGGCTTTCGTCGCCTTGCCGGGCGTCGGCGCGACGACGGGAGGCGGTGGGATGGGGACGAGCGTGTCCGGCGTGTTCACCGGTGCCGTCGTCCCGTTCGCGTCCGCCGGTCGCATCATCACGGCCATGAAGTCACGCGTGTCCTCGGTCAGGTAGCGGTCGCCGGGGTGCTGGATGGACTTGTCGAGCTTTGTTCCGTGGACCACGCCCTTAGGGTCGGCCGCGTAGGTGTTGAAGCTCACCCACTCCTTGTTGATCTCAAGCTGCATCCCGCGCACCGCCCCCGCTCGCACGAGCGTCTCCCCCAGCGTGACGATGCTCAAGGCCGGCCCGGCGACGTAGACGAAGCTGCCGTCTGCCCGCACGCCCGCGCCCGACCGGAAGACCGCAGTGACGTTCGCTGGCCCCGTGTACCCCCACTGTTCGTTGGGATCCTTCACCAGCTTGGGGTCGACCTTGCCCCCGTCCACGATCAAATCCAGGTTCTGCCGGGCGGACTCGAGCGTTTCCAAAGGGTAGTCGCGCGGGACCCGGCCAACGCCGATGTGCCCTTGCTTGTCGACCACCAGCGATGCCGCGGTGTCCCGCAGCTTGCGCTTCTCGACCCCCAACAGGAAGAATCCGCCCTTGGAACCCGAGAGTCGGAACCCGTCCGCGAAGGCCGCGAGCAGATGGGGCTGGTCGGCCGGGGGCACAAAGTTTGGCCGGGCCCAGGGTTTTTCGAGCTTGTCGCCGCAATGCTGCTCGAACTTGAACGCCTCGGGGTCGATCCACACCACCCGGTCGACGGACGAGGTGTGCCTGGCGTCCGGCCGGATCGAGGTCACCCAGGCGGCGTAGCGGTCGTCGACGACGGGGCCGAAGGGCACCCACACGCCTTCGTCCGCGAGGGCGGGGGTCGCCGGGCTCACCAGCGGCTCGGGCGGGAGCAGGTGCTTGGGCGGGCCTGGGACGACAGGGGCGGCGGGGAGGGGTGCAACGGGGGCGACGTCGGCCTTCTCGTCAGCCGGGTCGGGAATGCCGCCGGTGGGCGCCTCGTCCCAGGCATAGAACACGCGCTCTGCCGCGTCGATCACGTCGTCCAGGCCGTGGTCGCGGCCCCATTCGACGAGGCGTTGGGCGGTGGTGTCGGTGCCGGGAGCGACGAGCGCTGCGTGGATCGAGGGGGCGAGGGGAAGCGCCGCGAGCGCGCCAACCCCCACGATGACGCCGACGGCGCGGAGGACACGTTTACCGTTCATGGGATCCTTGAGGGAGGCGGGGCCGGGGTTTCCGAGGCGGTGATCGTCGGCAGGGGGAGGAAGCCACCGGCCACAAACCCGCGCCCGTTGAGGATGTTCCCGGCGTCCAGGCAGCGGATGCGCTCGTCCCACACCAGGTAGTCGGGCAGGTACCTGGGCAGGCAGCGCGAGAGGTCGAGCGCCTCGTGGCCGCCCTCGTAGACGGTGAGCGAGTGCTCCGGCTCGAGCGGGTTGACGATGACGAACACCGCGCCGACGTCGTCGCCAGAGGCGTGTGCGCCGTCGACGCTGACGCCTTCGGCATCGAAGCGAACCGGGAAGGGCGTGCCGTGTTGTCGACCGGCCGCCTCTGCGCGGGCGACGAGGGCGTTGGCAGCGGCTGAGCCGACGGCGACGATGTCGTAGGCGTCGAGCTGATCCTCGGTCACCGCAACATCGGGTTCGACGGGGAGCTTCGTTCCACGAATGCCCGGCTGGTTGGACAGGCGCTCGGCGATGGCCTTTTCCGCGACGGTCTCGCTGGGATCGAGGGTGCCGTACACGAAGAGGCGGGGCTGGATGTGGTTCCCGCCGATCGGCCCGGGCGGGTTGGTGTCGTGCGGGAGTGCGACCCGATAGAACCCCTTGGACGCCGAGAATGCGAACGCCTGGAAGCCGCGCGCGCTGCGGGTGACGAGCTTGCCGTCCACGACCACGTCTGCGGGTGCATCGAGTCGCAGCGTGAACCCATCGACGTTCGCGGTGGTGACCTCCACGCGCGTCGGCGCGGCCCCGGAAACGCGCCTGGCGTCGACGCGCGCGAACTGGTCGGCGCGCTGGGCGCTGTCGATCCGCACCCAGTACTGGGCGCGGTACTGCAGGTCGCCGCTCACCACCGTGACGTGCTCGGGGTTGTCGTTGCGCGGCGCCAGCGGTGTGGTCCAGATCGCCCCGTTTGCGTAGGTGGCATCCTGCACGTCGTGCCCGAGCATCGGCTTCACGAACGTCTTGAACGGCGACGAGAGCGCCGCAAGCCGATCCATCATGAGCGCCGAGTTGGAGGCGTCGATCGCGGTGTCCTTCTTGCCGTGCACGCAGTCCATCGGCAGATCCCACAGGTTCTCGGCCCACTCCACGGCCGCGACAGACGCGAGCACGCGCGCCTCGAACTGGGTGACCGGCTTGCCGCGCACGCTGTCGAAGCGCCGGATGTCCGCAGCGCCCGCCAACACCAGCGCGCGCTGAAAGATGTCCGGGCGATGGCTGGAAAGCTCGAACACGCCGATCCCGCCCATGCTCACGCCCGTGAGGTCCACCTGGTCGCGGGCGATGGGGTACCGCCCGAGCACGGTGTCGAGCACGGAGAGCACGTCGTCCTCGCCGGCGCCGCGGTACGCCACGTCGCCTCGGCCGTACGGAGCGACGATGAAGTCGGTGGGATCGGGCAGATCGACGCCGGTCGGGTAATCGTGCTCGGCGTCGTGGTCGCTCTGGTAGCGCTTGAGCGGGACCCCCAGAAGCTCGCGGATGTACCGCCCCGGCCCGCTCCCAAGCCCGTGCAAGCCGATGTGCATGCGCCATTTTCGCTCGGTGCCGCCGTGGAACGTGGACGGCACGACGATCGCGAAGGGCTGCGCGGTGCCGTCCAGGCGCGACCGGTAGGCCATCAGCATCTGACCCGTGCGGCCCTCGAACGGGTCCCGGCCGGCGCGGATCGGGTCGAGGACCGCCGTGATCTGCGCAGCGAGGCGCGTGAGCCAGGGCGTGTCCGTTTCACCGGCTTCGAGGCTGGTCTTCAGCGTCGTCGCCAGCCACTCCAGCGTCGCGACGCCGGTGCTGTCGAGGCCGGTGACGGGCGGGCCGGGCTTCCTGCCTCCGGCCTCCGCGAGCTTCTCCTCCCAGGCGCCGAGGTGGGGTGCTGCATGCGCATCGAAGAGCGCCGGACGGGTCGATCGTAGCGTCGCCAGCTCCGCGATCGCGTCGAGGGCCACGCTGGCGAGATCGGGGTGCATCGGGCGTTCGAGGTGGACGGTGCGCGAGGCGCCGCCCGGGCCGTGGAGGACGAGGTCCATGGTGGCGAGGGGCCCGGGGCCGCCGGCCATCGAGTAGGGTGGGCCGAGGAGAAAGTCGGCTGGGGCGCCGAAATGTTCCGTCTCACTGCCATCCGTTTCGGCGAGGAGCGGGGTCGCGCCGGGGACGGCCGGCGGCGGCGTGACGGTGACCGTCGCGCCGTACCCGTTGGTCAGCAGGGTGACCTCGGTGTCCACGACGCTCTCGTCCACCAGTGCCTGTCCGATGGCGGCGAGGTGCGCCGGGACATTTACGCCGGGCACCGTGAGCGTGATCGGCAGCGGACGGCCGACGAGGTCGGTGAGCCGCGCGGAGAAAAGCCAGGCGCCATCGACCTGACCGACGCGGAGGAGCAGGTGATTGACGCCCGCGTTGAGGTGGACCGGCGCTGTCGCGCGATCGGCTGACCAGGCGTGGGGCCCGGTGTCCGCGACGACCGGCGCGCCGTTCAGCGAAGCCGTCGCGTCATCGTCCGCGGCGACGTGCAGGATCGCGTCCACGGGCATGCTCGCGTGGATGTCCACGGCGGCAAAAACGGCGGTGTTGGGCTTGGAGTCGAGCCATCCGTCGGCATCCGCATCGGCGCCGCCGGGGAGCGCCGACACATGGAGCAGGTTCGCCCGGGGATCGCCGAAGACCACGCGCCAGTCCAGCCACGTCGCCGGATCACCCGGATCGGGCGGTTCCGCGCCCGGTTTCCAGGGCAGCGCGCCCGAAACGGCCCACGCGCGCAGGTACCCATCCGCGTCCGGCAGCGACGCGAGCACGCTCAGGTCGGGTGACGGGCTCGCCACCGTCGTCCCTGTCGGCACCACCGGGACAGTCCCCGCCGTCGCCCGACCGCTCCCCGCGAGGACGCCGCCAGGGAGGACACCCCCCGCGAACAGGAGCATCCCGCCAATGGCGACGAGGGGCCGGATCGTGCCGGACTGGCGCATCGCCGGGCGATAATTGTCTGCGAGTCGGCAGGCACCCCTGTTGACACGTCAAATTTCGCCTGCCGCTCGCCTCGGCCGGCTGCTCCCGCCGCCCGGGTTACTCTTTTCACGATGTCTGCTGTTCGACTGCTCGCGTTTGTCGCCCTCTGCGGCTGCACCGGGCAGTCCTGCCCGGTCCTGGACACGGCCTGCGTTGGGGACACCGCGTTCGACACGGGCGGCTCCCACGCCGGAACGCGCGCGAACATCTTCTACGCCGGCGAGGCCCAGACGTCCGGAGGACAGTTCCTCAGCGGACATTTCGGCTTCGACTTCGCGAACGCACAGGGCGCTTCGGTGTGCACAGTGCTGTCCGAGTGGTCGGATGCGGGACGCCCGCCGCCGGTGTGCCCGGACTGCGAGTGGGCGTTCACCCTCTCGCTCGGGAACGGCGTCGCGAACGGCGCGGAATGCACAGCTCTGGCTGCGAACGGCTCGCATTGGGACGGGTTCACGGCGTCCTGGGGTTTTGCGCCGACGTTCGACTACGACAACGGCGGCACCGTCTTCCATCTCGACACCGTGCTGCTGTACTACTCGAAGACCTACGGCTGGGTCCCCCTGGCCTACAACTACGGGGGCTACGGGTACAACACGGGCGATGCGTCGGACGTCGCGTTTCGCCGGTACTATTCGTATCAGTACTTCTACTGACCGACCGGGCGGGTGTCAGCGCCGTCCAGCGGGACGACGGTTGCGCCGGCGGGGACCGGGAGATCGAAGATGGCATCCACAGGATTCGCCACCTGCCACGGTCCGAAGTCGACGGTGAGGGAGGTGTCCAGCGGCGGCACGGTCAGGGCCAGGTGCGTCGGGAAGGGGCTCGCCGGATCCGCGTAGGAGTAGACCGCGCTCACGTGGGTCGCGCCGAACCCGTCCTTCGAGAGAACGCTCGTCAGCCGGGTGGTTTCCGGATTGACGATCGCCGTGAGGGACCCGCCGTTCAGCGCCGTCCACCACCAGCTCCACCCGTCCGGTCCGGCGGCGCCCGAGCCCGTCGGCACCCCGAGGCCGGGGGACAGGCGCCCGAGGAGCAACGCGGTGACGACCTCGGCACCGGGAACCCCGCCCATCCACCCCCTGAACGCGGGGTCGGCATGCGGCCCGGTGTAGAACGTGGCGGTCGCGGCGAGCCAGGCGCTGACGGCCTCTCCGTCGCAGGCAAGCACCACAAGCGGCGGCCCGATCGGCCCGGCCAGGTCCACCCGGAAGCGGTTCGGCGGGGCGACGACAATCCCGCCCCAGGCGAGCGAGTCCCGGTCTGCGCTGTGGATGGCGACGTGAAATCGGCTGGTGACCGGGCCCCCGCTGGCGCCCGCCTCCGCAGCGGCCAGAAGCGCGTCGGGGTCGATCGCAACGGGGGCTGGTGGCGCTGGCGGGTGGCAGCCGGCCAGCCCCGCGGCGGCCAGGGCGGCCACGATTTGGGGAGCGCGTGGCATCGCTAGCGTGCCCTGATCGCGGTCAAAAGCTCCAGATCGTGTCGTCGTAGCAGGTGCCCGCCGCGATGTCCTCGCAGGTCGCGCCCTGCAGGCAATCCAGCTCGGTCTGCAGGGCGTCCTGCTTCTGCACGTCCCCCCAGTGTTCGTAGAGGGTCGTCTGACTCTTGCACGAGTCCTCGCACTCGGAGCTGCTCACGCGCTCGGTCGGGAGCCCGTCGCAGGCGACGACCTGGTCGCACACGTCCGCGCAGGTGGCCTTGCAACCCCCGATCATCAAGGCCAGCGCCCAGAGGCACCCGGCGAGCCTACTGCCCAAGGCTGGTCCCAAAATTGGTGGTTGGCGCACAGTAGTTGTCCTTGAGATCCGAGCACGCGGTCGTGTCCACGCAGTCCATCCAGAGCGCGGCCTGCGCGTCGTTGTCGAGCCCGACCTTCTCGTTGCCGGAGGTGCGGACGAGGGGATTGTACGTGCCGACATCTCCCGCCTTGTCCATCGCCTGCTGGCAGTAATTCTCGCACTCGTTCAGCATGTACGATTGGCCATCCGCGCCCGTGTGGCCGGGCACCTGGATGTCGCACTGGCCGTTGGTCGCGCCAAAAAGCTTCTCGCACGAGCTCACGCAGTCGTGCTGCTGCGGCGCGCACGCTGGCGCTGGAAGCCCGCTGACGAGGACCACGAGGGCAAGGGCGAGCCGGGCGGGGAGGGGACGGGCGAAGCGGCGCATGGGGACTCCGGTCGCGCGGCATAACCGATCGGCGCCATCGCGGACGCGCGGAGTGACGGTTGCGAGAGGGTGCGGAACGGCGTAGGAAGGAAGGATGGAATGCTGTGGAGGCGGGCCAGGGACCGGCGGCGCTCTGTGCGACGGGGCGGGCAACGAGCAACCTGCACGGGGGCCTTGTGGCGACCCCTGAGGTGAAGGGCTTCGCGAACCTGGAGCGCGTCTACGCGAGCGCTCGCACGCAGGTGTTCCGCGCGAGACGCGAACGGGACGGGCGCAGCGTGGTGCTGAAAGGCGCAGCGCCGGGACGCGCCGAGGCACGGGGCTTCGGCCGCATCGAGCAGGAGTATGCGATGCTGCGGGGGATCCGGGCCGAGGGGGTGGTCGCAGCCATCGGGCTTCACGCCAGCCCCCTCGGCACCCTGCTGGAGTTGGAGGACGGTGGCCCGCTGACGCTCGCCGACTACGCCAAGGCCCGGGTGGAGGTCGCGGACTTCCTGAGGGTCGCGCTCACGCTCACCTCGGCGCTCGCGAACTTGCATGCCGCCGGTGTCACCCACCGCGATCTCGCCCCCTCGAACGTTGCTTTTGACCCCGTCGTGGGGACGGTTCGCCTGATCGACTTCGATCTCGCGACGCGGCTTGGGCGTGAGTGGCTGGATTCGGCGCCCCCGGTGCAACTGGAGGGGACCCTCGGCTATCTCTCCCCCGAGCAGACCGGCCGGATGAACAGGCCGGTCGACCGCCGCGCGGATCTCTACTCACTCGGCGCGATCTTCTACCGGATCCTTGGCGGGCGGACGCCCCTCACGGCCCGGGACGCTGGCGAGGCGGTCATCGTCACGGTTGGGGGCCTGCCAGTGCCCATAAGCGAGCTTCGCCCGGACGTCCCGGCGGCGCTCGGCGCTTTGGTGATGCGGCTGCTGTCGAAGCTCCCCGAGGATCGGTTCCGCTCGGCGGATGCCGTCGCACGCGAGCTGCACGCACTCGCGAGCCCCGGGACGGGACCTGCCCCGGAATTTCCGCGTCGCTTTGAACTCAGCGACCGGCTCTACGGGCGTGACGACGCGCTCGCAGTCCTGACGCAGGGGATCGAGCGCGCCCGGCGAGGGGAGCGCGTCACCGTGGCGGTGGTCGGCCCTTCGGGGATCGGCAGATCCGCGGTGGTCCAGGAGATTGATCGACGGCTCGTGGAGGCCGGCGGCCGCCTTGTCGCCGCGTCGTTTGAGCGCGACGGCAGCGCCATACCGCATTCGGGGTTCGCTGGCGCAATTCGGGAGCTCGTCCGGCGGGTAATTGCCGGCGGGGTTGGCGAGGTCGAGCGCTGGCGCTCACGGCTGCTGGACGCGATGGGGGCGGAGGTCGGAGTCATCGTCGATCTGGTGCCGGACGCCGCGGTCCTGTTCGGCCGAAGCGGGACCCTGCCTGCGGTCCCGCCACACCAGGCCGAGTGTCGGGCGCGCGCTGCAGTCTCCACGTTCTTTCGGGTTTTCCACGCGCCAGCGCACCCCCTGCTGCTCCTCGTGGACGACGTCCAGGACGCCGACGCCGATGCCGTCGCCATGCTGGAGGCCATCCTCGCCGAAGGCCGGGGTACGCCGCCGTTCGTCGTCCTGGCCGTGAGAGCCGAACCGCTGGACTCCGGAGCGACGCTGGAGGCGCTCCGCGAACGCCTCGGCTTCCCGCGGTGGACGGCGCTGGCGCTCGAGCCGCTGGGGATCCCGGACGTGGTTCGGATGCTCGTCGATGGGGGCGGGTACAGCCAGGCGGAGGCCGATGCGATCGCCCGCGCGGTCCATGGGCGGACGGGCGGGAACCCACTCCACACCCGCTATCTCCTCGCCGCCATGCACCCGGCCGGGACGACGCCCCATTTGACGGGCGCGGCCCTCGACGCGGTCTTCGGCCCGGCCTCGGCGGTCGCGCTCGCTGGGTTGACCGTCGGCGCGTTGCCCGGGCCTGCTGGTCGACTCCTCGCGCTCGGAGCGGCGTTTGGGAGGTCGTTCACGGTGGGCGGCGTCGCGCTCGCGGCGGGCCAGCCCTGTGAGGCGGTGGCAGGCGCGCTCGGGACCGCGGTGGAGGCAGGACTCCTGCACCCGGTCGGTGACGCATGGCGCGTCCTGCAGCTTCGAGGGGTGGATCCGGCGGCCCCTCTCGGCACGGCCCGTCTGCGCTTCGCCCACGGCGTTGTCCATGAGGCTGCCGCCGCGCGGGCCTCACCGGAGGAGCGCACGTCGCTCCTCGCGATCGGCCGTGCGCTGCTTGGGGCGTCCTCCGCGGGCGCCACGGGCTCGGAGCCCATTGACTGGCGGCTCGACATCGTTCGCCTGCTGCGTGGGGTGGACGTGCGGCTGTACGACCCGGCGGAGCGCGGGCTGGTCGCGGGCCTCCACCACCGGGCGGGGCAACGGGCCCTGGCCGCCGCAGCGTTCACGGTCGCGGTGGCGTGTCTGAAGGCCGGGCTGCGGGCGCTCCCGGCTGATCCCTGGGCCGAGGCGTACGGGCTGGCGTTCGCGCTGCACCGGGATGCCGCGGAGGCCTCGGTTGGTGCGCGGGATCCGGCGTTCGTGCGGGAGCTGCTGGACGCCGCCGGACCGCACGCCCGGACCGTCCTGGACCTCGTCGCACTCCAGGAGCTTCGGGTCCGGATGCACGTTGCCCTCGGCGAGCACGCGCTGGCGCTGGCGGCCGCCCTTGAGGGCCTGCGGTGGCTTGGCGTCGAGCTTCCCCGGAGCCCCAACGCGGCTCAGGTCGCGCTGGAGGGTGTTCGGACCCGCCTCGCCCTCCGCGGGCGCAGCCCGGACGAGCTGCGGACGTTGCCGGCCGCGGGTGGGCCCGACTCGGCGGTGCTCTACCGCCTGCTTGTCTTGACGGCCGAGGTCGCGGACGTCGCGTCGCCGCAACTCCCGGCGGTGGTGTATGGCCGGTTGGTGCGAGAGGCGCTGGTGCGGGGGGTGCAGGGGTGTTCGGGCTGGGGATTCGCCGGGTACAGCGCGGTCCTGGCGACGATCTCCGACGATCTACCCGGGGCGATGCTCTACGGCCAGCTCGCCAGGGACCTGGTGGACCGCTTCGGCGTGCGCGCGGAGCTCGGGGGTGTGGAGCTGATCTGGCTTGAGGCGGTGCAGTCCCGGACATCTGCCTGGCGCTCCCTCATCCCACGCTTCTCGGCGAGTCGCGATGCCCTGCTCGCCACGGGGGATGGGGCGCGGGCGGCAGAGGCCCTGGGCCAGGTCGTGACGTTCAGTTTTCTGGCCGGGGTCGGGCTCCCAGCCGTCGCGGAGCTCGGGGCGCAGGCCGTCGCGTTTTGCGACCGGCTCGGGGCGCGCAGCCAAATGCGTTCCGTGGAGGTGGTCGCGTGGACTGTCGGCACCCTGCGGTCCGGGGGTGGCGCCGACCCGGGCGGCGGGTTCTCGGGCGAGGCGTTCTCCCGCACCGAGTTCCTGGCGGCGGCCGAGCGTGAGGGCGATGAGGAAGCGCGCCTGCGCCTCCACGCCTACGAGGGGATGCTTGCCCTGTGGTTCGAGCGGTTCGACGAGGCCAAGGCGGCGCTCGATGCAGCGAGCGCGCTCATCGCCGACCGGCCGATCTCCGTGGACGTCGAGCTTGCCGTCTGGTGCGATGCCATCGCCCAGATCGCGTTCGCTCGCCGTGGGGCGGTACTGCCGCGGCGCCGGGTCCGACAGGCGATCGCGCGGGTGCAGAAGCGGGCGGAGGAGTGCCCGGCCAACACCCTCCACCGGCTCCGGGTGCTTGAAGCCGAGCTGGCCTCGCTGGAAGAGCGGGAAACGGACGCTGTGGCGCTCTACGACGAGGCGATCACGCTGGCGCGCACGGCCGGCCTCGGGGGTGAGTACGCGTTCGCCCTGCAGCTCGCCGCGCGGCACTTCGGGCGTCGCCAGCACGACCGGATGGCAACGACCTACCTGCTTGAGGCCCGGCGGGTGTGGCAGAAGTGGGGGGCTGTCGCGCCCGCGTACGGTCTCGGGGACGGCGAACTGACGACGACGCCGGGGACCGCGAGCGTTGCGGGAAGCGCGCCCGTTGTAGTCGACCCGCTGACCCCGGAGGGGCTGCTGGAGGCGGCCAGGGGGCTCGTCGGTGAGCTGGACCTGAACGAGCTGATGCGTCGGGCGTTGCCATTGGTCATTGCGCTTGCGGGCGGCGATGGCGGTGTCCTTGTCGTCGAGCACGAGGGCAAGGTCCTGGCCAGGGTGTCCGCGGCCGACGGCGTGCTGACGGTCGAGCGGGGCGGCGCCGGACTGGCTTTGCCCGCGGCGTCGCACGTCACAGCGTTGCTGAGCCAGGCGACACGTGGTCGTGCGGCCGTGGTGGTGGACGCGTGTGCGCAGGACAAGCGGTTCGCCCGGTCGGGCGTGGGCGCACCTGGAGCGCCGATCGGGCCGGCGTCGGCGATGGCGCTGCCGCTTCGGAACGGCTCGCGCCCGGTCGGTAGCGTCTATGTCGAAAACTGCGCGACGAACGCGTGCTTCACGGCGGATCGCGTTGAGGCTGCGGGCGTGATCGCACCGTGGCTCGCGATCGCGCTCGAGAACGCGAGATTGTACGACGCGTTGCGCGGTGCGCTTGAGCTCCAGACCCGGCTCACCTTCGCATATGAGCGCTTTCTTCCGAGACAGTTCCTGGAACAATTGGGCCGTCCGTCCATCGTCGAGGTGGACCTCGGCGACCAGATCCAGCGCGAGATCAGCGTGCTGTTCGCCGACATCCGCGGCTTCACCCGGATGTGCGAGCAGATCGGCCCGGCCCGCTCGTTCGCCTTCGTCAACAGCTACCTGCACTGGATCGAGCCCGCGATCCTCGGCCATGGCGGCTTTGTCAACGCGTTCCTTGGCGATGGCATCATGGCGCTCTTCCCGACATCGCCGGACGACGCGGTCCGCGCCGCCCTGGGGATGCTCGCCGCCGTCGACGAGTACAACCGGGTGCGCGCCCGCAGCGGTGACGCCGCGATGCGGATCGGCATCGGGCTCAACACAGGGCCGCTGATGGTGGGCGTGATCGGGGGAAACGACCGGATGGACCGGGGTGTCATCGGGGACGCCGTCAACGTCGCCTCGCGTGTCGAGGGGATGACGAAGCACTACGGCGCCACCCTCCTCCTCACGGCGGAGACGGCCTCGCGCCTCGTCGAGCCGGAGCGATTCCAGATGCGCGTGGTGGACCGGGTGGTGCCCGCTGGCCGTTCTGAGCCGCTCACGGTGGTCGAGGTGCTCGACGGTGAGCCCGAGCCCCGACGCGCGCAGAAGATCGCCACGATGGCCGATTATGCCAGGGGCCTTGCAGCCTGGGACGCGGGGGACGTCGACGCGGCGCAGGCCTCCTTTGAGGCTTGTCTGGACGCCTGCCCGGAGGACATCGCCGCGCGTCTCTTCGTCGCCCGGTGCCGGCAAGGCGTGCCCGTGGAGGCAGTGACGCGCCTCACGGAGAAGTAGCGGGCGGTCGGGGTATGAGGGCGCGTGCATGTCCTCCACGTCACGCCCTACTTTCCGCCAACGTGGGCGTACGGAGGCATCCCCCGAGTGGTCGTCGCGCTCGCCACTGCGCAGGCGCGGACTGGGGCGCGCGTGCGCGTTTGGACGACGGACGCGTTTGACGCCGTCCGGCGCTCCGACATGCCCGCACAGCGGGTGCAGGACGGCATCGACGTGCGGACATCCCGGCTTTTATCCAATGATCTTGCCTGGCGCCATCAGCTCTTCCTCCCCCGCGGCGAACCGCCCATGGACGGCGTCGACGTGGTCCATCTGCACGCGCATCGAAACCTCCTCAACCACGCCGCCTTCCGGGCCGCTCGCCGCCTGGGGGTCCCCGTCGTGCAAACCCCGAACGGCACGTTGCCCCGACACGAACGCAAGATCGGCGCGAAGTTCGTGTGGGACCGACTGTTCGACGGCGTAGTGCCACGCGAGGCCCATGCGGTCGTGGCGACCAGCCGGGCGGAGGTGCGCGACTTCCTGCAGGCCGGCGTGCCGGGCGAGCGGATCCGTCGGATCCCGAACCCGATCGTGATGGAGGAGTTCGCGGAATTGCCGCCGCGAGGCACCTTTCGCCGCAAGCAGGGGTGGGGCGAGGAGCCGCTCGTCGTCTACCTCGGCCAGATCAGCCCGAGAAAGGGGGTCGAGCACCTGGTCGCGGCCTGCGCCGATCTCGACGGCGTGCGCCTCGCGATCGCGGGTTCGGCCCGGGGCATGGAGCTACCGAGGGGAAAGGCGCACTATCTTGGGACGATCGAGGGGCCGGACAGGCTCGCGCTGCTCGTCGACGCCGACGTCCTGGTGTACGCCTCCGCGCGCGAGGTCTTCGGTCTTGTGCCGCTCGAAGGGCTACTTTGCGGGGCCCCGGTCATCGTCGGCGGGGATTGCGGGTGCGGCGAGATGATCGCGGAGGCCGGCGCCGGCTTGCTCGTCGCGCACGGCGACGTCGGGAGCCTGGCGGCGGCGATCAAGCGCCTCCTCGCGGACAGGCCGGCGGCCGCGGAGTTCGTCCGTCGGGGTCGCGCGTGGATCGCCCAAAACGCTGACTCCGAGGCGGTCGCCCGCCGCTATCTGGCCCTGTACGAGGAGGTCTCGCGATGACGCGCCGCGAGGGGGTGCTTTGCACAGTCGGGCTCGTCGCCGTCGCCCTCCTCTGGTCGCTGGGGATTCACGCGCCGTTCGTCTACGACGACAAGATCGAGGTGATCGGCAACCCCACGATCCGCATCTACACGGAGCTTGGCGCGATCGCGACCTACAACGTCTCCCGGCCCCTGCTCATCGCGACCTACGCGCTGAACTGGGCCTGGGGCGGGTTCGACCCGACCGGCTACCACGTCGTCAGCATTGCGGTGCACGTCGTCAACGTGCTGCTCGTTGGGTTGGTGCTCCGTGAGTTGGTGTCACCCCGGGTTGCGCACACGACGGCGCTGCTCTGGGGCGTCCACCCGATGTGTGTGCAAGGCGTGACCTACATCACGGGACGTTCCGACGCGCTTTGCGCCACGTTCTGGTTGGCGGCATCGCTGGCGTGGCTGCGGAACAATGGGCGATGGACATTGATCTTCGTCGCTGCCGGGCTCCTGACGAAGGAGCACACGGTGCTCCTGCCCCTCTGGCTGTGGTTCCTCGCGCCGCATCGCAGGGCGCAGTCCGGACCGGGGTGGGCGCTCGCGTCGATGTGTGGCCTCGTCGTCGCCGGTGCTGCACTGCGCGTAGGCATCATGGGCTGGCCGCATCTGGAGCTTCAAAGGCCAGTCTGGCAGCAGACGATGCAGCAGGCCGCCGCCTGGGATCGCTACGTGTTGCTCTGGTTGGTCCCGTACGGGCAGTCTGTCCTCCACGACCCGCCGCCGCTCGGACCCTGGCCAATTGTGCCGATGGTATCCCTGGTCTTCTGGCTCGCGGCGATCGCTGCGGCGCTGGCGTCCCGTCGAATCCCCCCCTGGCGTGGGTCCGATGTAAGGTGGCCTCCGCTCGCGCTCGGCTTCCTGCTCTTTGTCTGCTGGCTCCTCCCCACCAGCATCCTCCCGTTGAAGGAGAGTGTCGCCGAACATTGGGCATACCTCGCCGGGGTTCCGTTGATCGCGGCGGGTTGCCTCTGGCTCGAACCGCGCGGCGCTCTCCTGCCGGTGGCGACGCTGTTCACGCTGGGCCTGGGTGCGCTTACTGTCCAACAGAATCGCATGTGGTCGAGCGAGGTCGCGCTCTGGCAGAACGCGGCTGTGCTGTACCCCCAGAGCGCTGATGCAAACTACGGATACGCGGATGCGCTCCGGTTCGCCGCCGACTGGTCCCCTGCGGAGGCTGGCTACCGGCACGTGCTCGAATTGCGAAAGGACGACGAAAATGCCGCAATAAACCTTGGTATATGTCGCGCTCAGCAGGGTCATGCCGACGAGGCGCATGCCATCTGGACGGAGGTGACCCGCCTCCACCCGCATGCCTGTCGGGCGCACGACAACCTCGGTGCCTGGGCGCGACGGTACGGCACCCGGCGGGAGGCGCTCGATGAGTACCTGAGCGCGTTCCATTGGTGCTCCGACGACGCCGACGCGCTGCTGAACCTCGGGGACCTGTTCTGGGAGCGCGGCGATACGGGCCTCGCGCGGAAGTATTACGCGCAGTACCTCGCGGTCCTGCCCTACGGGGCCGAGGCCGAGCGGGTCCGGGCCCGGTAGCGCCGGCATCGGCGGCAGACGCCCGGGTTACCTTCCGCCCGTGAAACCCCGCCGTTCGCCCTCCCCGAATCGCCGTCTCCCCCTCGCCGTCGGCGCCTTCGTTGGCTTGTCGGCCGCCGCGGGGTGTGACACCCCCACCTGCCTCAACGGCGACGCCTCGTGTGTGATGCCGACCCCCTGCCCGCAGGTCGCCTACACCTGCGACGGCGGCTACACCGAAGCCTACACACTGACAGACGACAAGCCGGCGCCCGGCGGCATGGACGCCCTCGGCGCAACCGGCGATGTCCTCCTCGGCAACGACAAGGTCGTCATGGTCATCGACGCCCTCGACCACCCCCATTACATCGCCCCGACGGGCGGCGCTGTGTTGGACTTCGGGATCCGGGGGAAGGACAACGACTCGCTGCGCCACATCTTCAACGCCACCG
The DNA here is from genome assembly GCA_903844155.1 of uncultured Pseudomonadota bacterium. Taxonomy (GTDB): domain Bacteria; phylum Myxococcota_A; class UBA796; order UBA796; family SXON01; genus CAIUMM01. Next base: position 20,127 of record CAIMSU010000125.1, read on the forward strand.
GCCTGTTGCCGGAAGAAGCGGCCAATTACACCTCCCTGAAGGTCCTGGACGACGGAAAGACGGACGGAATCAAGGCGGTGCAGGTCATCGGCACGCTGGACGGCTACCCGGACATCCCCATCGCGACGCGGTACGAGATCCGACCGTGCGAACCGGGCGTTCGGGTGCGAACGGAGATCGCGAACGGCACGCCGGACACGCTGTCGATGTACCTGACAGACGCCTTCTATTGGGGCGATCGCGCCAACCTCGCGTTCACGCCGCGGCCGGGCGGCGGCTTCATGAACCCCGACTTCGGCTTGTCGACGATCCAGCAGGCCTTCTACGATGTGCCCTTCATGGTCGCCGGCGTGCACGAAAACCCAGCGACGACCTACGGCATCGTCTCGTGCGACGATGAGACCCTCTCCGGGTTCCAGAGTGTGTACGTGTCGGCGATGGGCCCCAAGCCAAGGGTGTTCAACCCGAAGGACTGGCAGGTCTACGACCGCTTCTTGATCGCGACGGACGGACCGTCCGTCTCCGGCGCGGCAGACGTGGCGTTGGAGCTGCGGAACATGCTCTGGAGCGAGCCGTTCGTGACCGTGACGGGGAAGGTGGAGGCCGCGGGCGGGCACGTCGGGCAGACGATGCGCGCGAGCGTGGAGCTCTCGGACGGGGACACGCCCTGGACGCACATCATCCCCAACGACGACGGCACCTTCAGCGCGCGTGTACCCGCGTCCATCGAGAGTCTCGGCGTCAAAGCCGAGGCGTTTGGCCAGGTGGTGCTGTCCACGACCGTCCCCATCAACGGCAAGGACGCCGATCTCGGCACGCTGGAGCTACCCGCGGTCGGCGAGGTCAGCATCAATGTCACCGTGGACGGGACCGAAGATCACGCGCTGGTCTTCGTGATCCCGTCGGACGACGCGACCGAAGCGGCGGTTTCAAGCACCACGTTCGGCGTCTGGGACCCCTGCGCACCCCTGCTCGGCTTGCCCCACGGCGGCTCTCCCGGCTGCAACCGCGTGCTCGTCGACGGCGCGACGACCATCGCGCTGCCCGATGGCAACTACGACTTCTACACGGCGGACGGGCCGTTCACGACGATGGGCGCCATGCAGAACGTCCACGTCGACGCGTCCACGTCGCAATCCGTGCTGTTGACACTCACAACGCTGCCGCTCCAGCCAGCCGGCACGCTGTCTGCTGACTTCCACGTCCACGGCGCCGCCAGCTTTGACTCGGAGATCCCCGACACTGACCGCGTCAAGGCCTTCCTCGCCTCCCGGATCGACGTCATCGCCACGACCGACCACGACGTCGTCCACGACTACGCGGACGCGATGGCCGCCCTCGGCGCAAACACGAGGATGAAGCTGATCACGGGCAGCGAGTCCACCGGCCATGTCCTCTTCCACTTCCGCACGGACTACAGCTTTCCGCAGGTCATCGGCCACTTCATCTTCTGGCCCATCCCCTACGACCCCGTCGGCCCCTACCGCGGCGCCGCCTACGACGAGAAAATGGAGCCCGGCATGCTCTTTACCAAGGAGCAGGAGGCCGGCTGGGACGCGGACATCGGCGTGAACCAGCTCAACCACCCCTTCGGCGGCACCCAGTTTGGCCGCGACTACAGTTGGGCGAGCGCGGCCGGCTTCGATCTGACCAAGCCGCTCAAGACCACGTACGACGGCACGGGTCAGAGCCTGTTCTTTCACACGCCGGACGGATCGAGCTTCTCCAACGCGGACTACGACGTGGAGGAGGTCATGAACGGGTCCAAGAACGAGAACTACCTGCAGTACCGGGCGCTTTGGTTCTACCTGCTCAATCAGGGCATCGTCCGCGGCGGCACCGCCAATTCCGACAGTCACACGTTGACCGAGAACGTCCTCGGGACACCGCGAAACATCGTCTTCACCAGCACGACCCTCGACAACTGGGACCTCGCTACGTTTGACGCAGACGTTCGTGCCGGCCACATGATCGGCACCAGCGGCCCCATCATCCTCGCTTCCATTGGGACACACGCGCCGGGCGTCGAATCGTTCACGCCGTCCGCCGACGATGTGCTCACCGTCAGCGTCTCCGCGGCGCCGTGGGTGCCCGTGGACGAGGTCCGCATCATCGTCAACGGTCAGGTCGCGAAGACCATCACCGATCTGCCCGTCCCCGCTGACCCCTTCGGCAGTGACGGCACCGACCGCCTTGACACCACCATCGCTCTCTCGGACATCCTCCCGGCGACCGGTGACGCCTGGATTGTCGTCGAAGCGGGCACCCCGCTCGCCACCAACGCCGATCTGGACTGCAACGGGACGCCCGACACCGGCGACAACAACGGCGACGGCGTTATCGACTGGCGCGACGTGACCGGCCTGACAGCGGACCCCGGCGTGGATTGCCTACCCACCGTAGGCCCGCTCGCCGAACCGCCAACCCCCACGCGCGGCGACGCCAACTGGATCTTCCAGACTGTCACGCCGAACGGCTACCCCATCGGCTTTACCAATCCTCTCCTGATAGACCGCGATGGAAACGGGTTTTCGGGGGTGGCCCAGTGACCCCGCTCTGTGACGCCGTCGAGAGTGGACTGGCGCAAGGCCAGGTGCAGGTCGGCTTCTACGACGGTGATCTCGGGGTTGCCCCGTCCGTCTGCCCGACCACGAGCGTCGGCTTCACCGGCGGCGGCTCCGCCATCATCGACACCGCCAACCTCTACGGACGCATCATCGGGACTGGCACGTTGCGAGGGAGCGTTGCCCTCTCGGACCGCACGGCGCTGTATGTCACGATCGAGGGCCTGCGCTACGACAGCGTCATCGCGCCGATCTCGTCGTCCGCCGTGGGCCCTGGCTACACAGACGTCGGCGGGAGCTGGCAGGCTCACACGGGCGACAAGATGATTGTCGCAATCCAGGGAAAGCTGGTCCTGCCCACCGCCTTCAACGACGACGTCAACAGTTGGCCGCTTGCGTTGGACGCTGGCGCGAATGTGGCGTGGCGACCGGCGGAGCGGTGGACCGTTCACGGCTCCCTGCTCGGCATGTACTCCATGGCGCTGGGCGGCGGGCCCGTGTTCCCCACAGGTGGAGTAAGCCTCGATCTTGGCGGAGAATGGAACGCGACGAAGGGCTTTGGGCTCGTGTTGGATGGGCGCAGCGGGTTCGGGTACACGTCCGCAGTGGACGTCGTGAGCGCAGGGTTTGGGGTGCGCGGAGCGGTCGGCAAACACGCAGGGCTGGCGTTCGAGGCGGTGAAGCCCCTGGCTGGCCGGGAGCGGGCGCTGGCGGGAGCGGACCTGAGGTTCGATTGGCGGATCTGAACGCCATCGTCGAGAGGGTCCACCGCATCGGCTGGCTGTACCAGACCGGTGGGACGGGGCTGTACCTGTCGCTGGCGGCGCGGATTCCGGGCGTTACACGGGCGGATATTGACTTCGCGGTGGCTTCCAGAGCGTTGCGGGTGCTCACGACCGTGCGTGGATGCACGATGCTCGTGCCTGCTGCGGACGTCACGCTTGCCCGGGCGGCGGGTGCGCGGGCGTTTGCGCCGACGGTGCAGGCGATCTTGCGCTCGGGAGAGTTGGACGAGGCTGGCCGCGATCGGCTCTGCGACGAGGTCGTCGACGTGCTGGGGTTCGGGACGACGTCGTCGGCGGTGTTGAGGGCCGAACTGGCAGAGAGGGCGGAAATTCCGGCCCTGGGCCCGGTTGGCCGCAAATTCGGGTTTTCGAACGCGCTTCCTCTGGCGTTGCGGGTCCTGGAGTGCTGGGGACGCGTGGAGCGGGTCCCCGGTCGGCTCGACGGGGATGACTACGCCTGGCGACGGGCTCCCGACGACGAGCGCGAGAACGGCCCGACGGGAGCGGCGCTGGATCTGGGCCTCGCACGTCGTTTTCTCGGTTGGGGCGGCGAAGGAGCCGCTTTCACCGCGGATGACCTCTCAGCGTGGCTGACCTGCGGAAAGCGGGCGGGGCGCGCGCTTTTCGACGAGGCGGGCGGTGGGTCTGGCGACTGTGCCGGGTTCGGCGCTGGTGTCGTCTACCTCCCGTTTCGGGACCCGTACCTCGAAAACCGGCGCGGAATGAGCCGTCTCGTCGCGCCCGAACACCTGCACGCGCGCGTGGACGGTTGGGGAAAGGGGACAGTCGCGGTCGGCGAGGCGGAGAGCCTGCACCACCACGCGATCGTCGCGCAAGGGCGCGTCGTTGGCATTTGGGAGTGGGCGGACGGGCAGGTTGTGTCGGGGTTCTTCGGCGAGCCGCCGAAGGATTGGGCGCAGGCGGCCGAGGCAACTGGGAATTGGGTCCGGGATCAGCTTGGCGACGTGTTCATCTACGCGCAGGATGGGGCGAGGCAGCGGGCGGGGAGGGTGGAGATTGTGCGCGGGTTGGGGGTAGCGACGACCTAGGTCAGCGCCTACGCCTTCGTCGCAAGAGCCCAAGCGGAAACAAGAGAAACGCGCTTGCCCCCGCGCCGCAGCCGGTTGCAGTCGTCTGCTTGCCGGCTTCGGGTGCCGGGGCGGGGGGCGCGACTGTCGGCTTGTGCACGTCCACACACGGCCGGTCCTCGCCGGTGCAGTCCTGGTCCACCCCATCGCCGCAAACTTCCGGATTCCCAGGGAAGCGCTCGGCGTCGTAGTCGTCGCAGTCGTCGGGGTTGGGCCCGCCCGTCCCTTCGCCGTCGTGGCCGTCGCCATCAAAGTCGGTCCAATCCGCGCCCGAGCAGTCCTGGTCGATGCCGTCGGCGTAGGTTTCGACCGCGCCGGGGTGAACCGCGATGTCGGCATCGTTGCAGTCGTCGCCCCCCGCCTCGACCGCGATGTAGCCGTCCCCGTCTGCGTCATTCAGGTCCACGCCGTCGCAATTCTGGTCGACGCCGTCGTACGGCACCTCGATCATGCAGGGGTTCACCCCGGCGTCAGAATCGTCGCAGTCCCCCATCGCGGCGTCCCAACCGTCGCCGTCCGTGTCGGTGCCAAGCGTCGACTCCCAGGTGAGCGCGTCCACGGTGCCGAAGGTCACGTCGTCGAGAACGGCGACGGGGCCAAGGACATCGGAGTAGCAGTACCCCGTGGGTCCGGCGTACGTCTCCACCTCCACGGTGTGGCCGCCCATGGTGACGGTGTCTTGCGTGAATTCGTCGTCGTAGCTGTCGGACACCGACGTCCAACTGCAGGTGGGATCGGCCCAGGAAGCCGAGGAGTAACCCTCGCCCATGCAGTCGCTCGAGGACACACTTGCGTCGAAGGCGGCATCGGACGGCCACCCGGCTTCCAACGTGCCCACCCAACTCGCGGTGGTCGTCCCCGTCCCGCCGTAGCAACTTCCACAACCTGAGCCTACGTCATCCCGTGTCACGGTCGCCGTGCTCCAGGCGAGACCGAGCGCTGGCCCCGGTGCGACAGTCAGCACTTCCTCGTCGTTTGAGGTGTCGCAGACGTCCGACTCCCACGTCCAGGTGTGCCACCAACTCACGACAGAGCCGTCCGCGAGCTCACAGTTTGCGAAGCCCTCCCTGCCGCCCGTGTAGCAGTCCTCGCAGGTCACGTCGTACACGCACGCTGAGGTGTCGAACGCCGCGAGGTCGTCCCACGCGACGTACGCGGGGCCGTGGCCGTCCGCCCCGGACCAGCCGACGGCGTCGGCCGGGATCGCTACGTCCTGGCACTGCCAGCTACGGTCGGCCGCCATTGCGGGTGCCGCGACCAGGAGGGGCAGAACCAGGAGCATTCTCCACGGTAGCACGCGCCGGAGCGCTCAGCCGCTTTCGCTCCGCAGGGCCCAAAAATATCGCCCCACCAGCGCCACACTCCCGCCCGCGACCGAGATCATCCGCGCGTAGAGGATCCCCGAAGGCCCAAGGTGCGACACAAACCAGACGTCCAAGCTCACGTTGAGCAACCCAAAAAAGATCACGTTCCACATATTGAGCGCTGCGTGCCCTGTGGCGACGATGAACGTGTTGCCGACGTACTCGCTCAACGACTGGAACGGGAACAGGAACATGGCGACGTAGAGGATCGCGACGACCAAAGGCACGTTCATCGCTGGCAGGAATGTCCCGAGCAGCAGCGGGCCGACCCAAACGGCCACAACCGCCACCGGCGTCGTGACGCCCACGACCGCCATGACCGCCCGCCGCACCTTGTCGAGGATCACGTCCCGCTCGCCCTTTGCGTGCAAGGCCACGATGCGCGGCGCCTCCACCTGCGCGAGGATCCCGGCTGGCATCAGCAGCAGCATCACCCACTTGTTCACCAGCTCGTAGTACCCAACCTCGGTGACGTACCCGTAGTGTCCCAGCACGAGCTGGTCAGCGCGATTGCACAGGAAGTACGCTGTCCAGATGACGCCGACGGTGCCCGCGTAGAGTCCGACTTCTCGGACGACCTCCGGGTCCCAGAGGTAGCGGCTGCGCGGGAAAACGGCAGCCTCGCCCGACAGCAGGAGGAAATAGTAGGCGTTCAGGGCGATGAGCGCGCCCGTGAGCCCGAACGCGTGCGTGAGCGCGAAGGAGGCAGCCAAGGAGAGCGCGCCGGTCGCCATCGTGACCAGTGACAGGTCCCGGAAGCGCCCAAGTCCGCGGTAGAGTCCGTCATAGAGCGAGGTGAGGGGGATCGTGTAGAGCAGCGGGAGGATGAGCCAGGCGTGCCAGTCGGCGCCTGGGTTGGCGCCCTGGTACGCGACGAGGCCGAGCGCGATGGCCGTTGCGAGGCCGAGGATCACGATGGCCGCGTTGTAGAGCACCAGATCGTATTTGTCGGAGCCCAGGACCCGGTAGCGGGTCACGAAGCGGGCGCTGGACGCCGAGATCCCAAAATCGCTGAAGATGACGAGCAGGAACGCGATGGCGAGAAGGTAGTTGTATCGCCCAAAGTCTTCGGGCGACAGGACCTTGGCCGCGACGAGGAAGATGACGAACGTGGAGCCTTGCTTGGCGGCGACCTGGAGGGTGCGCCAGACGACGTCGGCGTTGCGGTCGGAGAGCCAACTCATCTGCGGAGCGCCTGATGGAAGACTTGCTTGTAGGCCTCGATCGCGGTGCGCATGTCGTGGTTGGCGAGCGCGGTGGCGTAGGCGCGCTCGCTTTGGGAGCTCCAGACGGCGGGCTCGTCGAAAAGTTGGGCGAGACCGTCACCGAGGCGATGGACGTCGCCCTCAGCGCAAGCGCCGCAGCCCTCGCGCGTGAGAAAACTGTCGGGGTTGACGTTGAGCGAGTGGATTGGCACCCCAAACTTCATCGCCTGCACGAAGGTGTTGGGAAAGCCCTCGTAGATCGAGGTGTTGACGAAGGCGTACGCGTGCCTGAAGTACGCGTCGATGATTGAGAACGGGACGCTGTCGAAGAGCTGGAGGTTTGGGAGGCGCCCGGCCCTGGCCTTGAGCGCGTCGCGGTCGACGCTGTGAAAGTTGGCCGGCGGACAGATCATCACGAAGCGCCGATCCGGAAAGCGGGCGACCAGGTCGAGGAATACATCTGGTTGTTTGAGCGTTTCGCTGCGGCCGACCCAGAGGACGTTTCGTCGCTCGACCGACTCCAAGTGCGGAATGCTGGTGGCGTTCCGGATGACGGTGCTTCCCACGCCATACCTCTCGCGGAGTTGGGTCTGATGCGCCTCGTTCTGGGCCACCACGGTCGCATGCCTCAACCCATACTCAAACAGGCGGCCCTCCAGCCGATTCTTGGCGACGAAGGTACCGTCCACCTCGATGTCCGACGCGGTCCGGTAGACAAACCCACGGCCCATGGCCCTGCACATTCCGGCGATCACCCCCGTCCCGCCGCTCGCCGCCTCCTGCACATAGACGTCCGTGCGCTGGCCAGCGAGTGTGCGGACGAGCGTCGCCATCTGGAAGACTTTCTGTTGGTCAAACCGGTAGGACTTCACGACCCGCACGCCCTCCCAACGCTCCTCCGGCGCCTGTCCGAAGTCGCCGACGACGAAGCTCACGTCGTACGTCTCGTCCTTCGCCAGCTCCCTTGCGATGAGGTAAAGATCGACCTCCGCACCACCAAAAACCGCGCTGCAGGCTGGGTTGAAGAGCGGGTACGCCGACCGCGAGAAGAAGCAGACCTTCATCGCAGCAACGCCGCATACGCTTGGGTGACCGCGGGCCAGCCGTACCGGGCGAGCGCACGATTCCGCGCGGCGGTCTGTAGCGCCAGCCGACGCGGCGCGTCCGTCACCAGGTCGGTCAGCGCCGCGGCCAGAGATTCCACCGCTCCAAATCGCACAAGCACGCCATCCTCTCCCACCATTTCGGCCGTCCCCGAGCCGGTCGACGTCACCAGCGCACACCCAGAGGCCATCGCCTCCAACAGCACAACGCTCGCGTTCTCCCGCTCCGAGGCGAGCACGAAGATCCCCGCGCTGCCGACGAGTTCGCGGTATGCGGAGCTCTTGTTGTCCATCCAGCCGTGAAACACGATCGGGGTGCGTGACGCCGCCGCCATCCTCTCCAGCTCCGCCCGCATCGGCCCATCCCCCGCGATGTGTACCTCCCACCCCAGGTCCGCTTCGGAGACCGCCGCGATCAGGTGCTGGAAGCCCTTGTTCACGAGCAGCCTACCGCTGGAGAAGATGATGTTTCGCTTGGGCCTGGTCGCCCACACGTTCACGTCCACCCCGTTTGGAATCACCCTGAGGTGGTCGGCCGGCAAAGGGTTGCTGTACGCACGCTCAATGGCCTCCCGCAGGTACGCGGACGGGCAGACTACCGTGCTTGCTCCATGCACGATCCGACCCCACGGCACCCGCAGAAAGGGGTACAGCCGCTCAAAGCGCGGGCCATAACCAAGCACGTCGCTGCCGTGCGAGGTGAGCACGTAGGGGAGCCCGAATTGGGCCTTCAGGGCTAGCGCCAGCGCCCCCGTCGGTATGATGAAGTGGCAGTGGACAACGTCGTACGCGTGCGCCCGGTGAAGTGCGCTCGCCTTCGCGTAGGCGGTCACGAGGTAGGTGAGCTGCTCGTGCGGCTCACACATCTCCTGCTTGCTCCTTATGCATCGCACCCGATGCACCTTTAGTCGTGGTCCAAGCGACTCGAACTTCGGCAGCATTCCGAAGCGCATGGTCACGACGTCCAGGTCAAACTCACCGGTCTCGGCGAGTCTTTGGGCCACCTCCAGGCTCACCGGGCTCGCCCCACCCCCAAGCGGGGGAAATTCATAGTTCAACACGAGGACGCGCCTCATGTTTCGGTGATCTCCCGAACGTAATACCGCTTTTCGTGCGGCGAGGTGCCAAGCTGGATGCGGATCAGCAGATCGATGACGATCCCAAAGGAGAAAAGCATGATCGCGGCCAGCAGACAGAAAAAGCCGAGGAAGAACCATCCGTCCCGGTTCAACGAGAGGTTGAGCGCGATCTTCGCGTACGCGGAGTACCCCAGGGCCACGACGGCGAGCGCGAACGACGTCACGCTCATGTACCCGTACAGGTGTAGCGGGCGCTGCGAATACTTGTAGAGGAACCAGATGTACACGAGGTCGATGAGGCCGCGCACGGCCTTTGACATGCCGTAGTTGCTCACCCCATGAATTCGCGGCCGATGGTTGACCACGACCTCCCCGATCCGGAACCCCTTCCAACGCAGAAGCGCAAGGATGTATCGGTGCATTTCGCCACCGATGTCGAGCGCGGCCACCGCTTCTCGCCGGTAGACGCGAAGCGTGCAGCCCGTGTCGTGCACGCCGTCCTGGATCAGCAGACCCCGAAACGCACGGCCGATACGGGTGAGAACCAGAAACCGCGCCTGATCCTTGCGATCCCGCCGCCAGCCAGCCACCACGTCGAGATCCTCACGCTCCAGCTTTTGGAGGAGCAGGGGGATGTCCGCGGGATCGTTCTGGCCGTCGCCGTCCAGGCTGATGACGATGCGGCCTTGGGCGTGCTTGAATCCCGCGTCGAGCGCGGTGGCTTGCCCGTAGTTCCGGTTCAGCGTGATGACCACGACACCTGGGAGGCCACGCAACACGGCATCCGATCCGTCGGTGCTCCCATCGTTGACAAAAATGATCTCGGTGGACTGGCCCAGGGCGCTCATCGCGCGGGTGATCTCCGCGTGCAGCGACGGGAGGTTGCCGGCCTCGTTGTGGATCGGCACCACCACCGAGTAGTGTGGCGGCGACGGGATCGTTGGCGCTTCTGGCGCTGAATTCGGGGGCGGCATGGAGACCGGGGGGACCGGGTTGGCGGGCCGCGCGACTCTAAGCGATCCACGGGACGCGCCGCAATGTCGAGGGCCGGCATCGGCGGCGCGGGCCGCTTAGACCGCCGGCGATGTCCGAGTCGATGCCTCGCCCGCCCCCGCAGCCTCCGGCCAGGGCCAACGGTGGTTGGGTCGGGCGCGTTGCCCTTCCAGCCCTGCTGCTGGTCGTCGCGCTGTATTGGACGTGGTTTGGGCTTCATGGCCGGTCCATCCGGACGGACGACGGCATCTCGCTGCTGGCGGCCGCCGGCATCCGTATGCATGGCTTCCCGATTCTGCCGTCGGGGGCGATCTACGCACGGGCCTATCTTGCGCACTACGCAGTGGCGCTTTCGACGATGGTTTTCGGCGTCAACGACGTCGGAATTGCGCTGCCAGCGTTTGTAGCGGCGCTCGGGACGGTCGCGCTCACCTTTGGGTTGGCTCGTCGGACACTGGGTTCGGACGTTGGCGGGGTGCTCGCTGCCGGGCTCGTCGCGGCGTCGTCGGCGCAGACGGAGTACGCGGTCAGCCCGCGCATGTATGGGCCGCTCACGTTCTTCGCAGCGTGGGCGAGCTACGCTGCGTTTCGGGGGTTCGTCGAGGGCGAAAGGGCGCAACGTGGCTGGTGTGTAGCTGCCATCGCGCTTGGGCTGCAGTGCGAGCGCGGTACGGCGACGGTGTTGCTTGCCCTCCCTGTCGCGTGGCTGCTGCTGGGGCCGCCGTCCGCTCGCGAGCGCTGGCGGGGACGATTGGGTTGGGGGCTGCCCGAGGTCGCCGCTGGGCTTGTCCTTGTCGCGAGTGTGGCGCTGATCGAATGGCACCCTGCCCACGTCGTCCGACCGCTGGTCGTCGAGGCTGGGGCGGTGGCCGATTCCATCGGGTTTTCGGTCGCTCCCAAGCGAATCCTTTGGCACCTGATCCACATGGATTCGCTCTTGCCCGGCACCCTGGGCCTCGCGGTGCTGGCGACATTCACGGCGTTTGGTGGGGATCATCGGCTCCGCTACGTCGCGGCGCTTTGCTGGTTGCCTTTCGCCATGGTTGCATGCCTGCTCGTCGACGCGGGGCAGCGCATGGTGCTGTTCCTGTTGCCGGTGTACGCGACCCTCGTCGTGGCCGGGGCGAGGGCGCTGGGGCGGGCGGTCGTTGGTCGCGATGCCCGGGTAATCGGCCTCGCGGCGGTATCGGCGGTCGTCTACGGCGGGACCTATGCTGCGGCGATCACCACGCCGACCCGCGCACGTTCCGTCTATTCTGGCGGGTGGTGGTTACCGGACGAATCGCGGGAGGGCGACCCGGAGACCGCGGTGGAGCTGCGCGCTCTGAGGCCAAAGATCGCGGCGACCGACCTTGTCATCTCGAGCAATCCCTGGGTGACGGACTACTACCTGGACCATACCGACGGGCTGCTGCGACAGCGCACGGGCAAGCACCATGTGTACTCGGCATTTGCGTCTCCCACCGACGAGTACTTCGGGTTGCCGATCTATGACGACTTTTCCAAGATCCAGGCCGTGATCAAGGATCTCAGGCCCGGCCAGAACCTCTGGGTCCTGCGCGACTTCAAGAGCGATGAGTTCACGTCCGTCCCGTTCCGCCACGCGCTGTCGCAAGTCGCCCAGCGTGTGAACAAATCCAGGCGGATCCGGATCTATCGGGTGACGGGTCCTCCCGCCGGACCCGCGGGTTCTGGTGTCGCGCCCGCTCAATAATCGTACCGCGCGCCATCGTCGGAGGGGAACGGAACCATGACCACGTTGGTGCGCTCCAGGACGATGGACCCGCTGTCGTCCGACCGGTTGCGAGCGTCGCCCGCAGTCAGGAAGAAACCGACCTGTTCGCCGACGGCTGGCTGGTACCCGGTCATCGCGCCCCAGCGATCCGCGGCGTAGTACCAGTTCTCTGCGTATCCGGAGGGCGGGCCGCCGTTGCGTTCGAGGCCGTACCAGTATTCGATGCAGCCTGAGGTGTACCAGGTCCCGTCGATGTCGAGCGCGATCCACAGGGTGTACTCAAGGTTGCCGCCGTCGCCGAAGGGGACGTCCGGCCAACGGTCGTCGCCGTCGCGCTTGGTGAAGTTGATGTAGACGCCGTCGGTGTTGAAGTCGATGGTCGTGATGGTCGCGGTCTCGGGCCAGGTCGTGGCGTCGGGCGGGGAATTCATGACGATGGCGCTCGGAAGATCGAGGGGGTTGGACGGTGCGGTGCTGTCGCCGCCACCCCCGTTGTCGCCGCCGCCGGTGTCGGGCGGGGTGCCAGTGTCAGAGTTGGCCGCGGCGACGTTGACCTCGTGGCTCGCGACGTCGCCGAACCACTGCAGGGACTCGTGCACCATCTGCCAGTCGGTCACGTAGGCGCCGGGCGCCGAGGGGCCGACGATGGGGATGTCAAACTCGTGCGTGCCACCGGGCAGGACGCTGTCGGTCGGCAAGAGCAGGACGCGGCTGTCCGAGGTGTAGAGCGGGTCGCTGTCGCCGACGGCGCCGAGCTTGTAGCCATCAGCCGCGGTCCATGTGCTCGTGCCGGTGTTCACCACGGTGACGATGCCCGTGGCGGCCTCGCCGGGTTGGAGGCTGTCCGGAAACGCGGCGCCCGTGATCTGGGCGTTGTCCGTCGTCGATCCGGCAGGCGGGTTCGAGGCGGTGTCGGTCGGCGGGAAGGACGTGGAGGTGCAGGCGAGGAGAAGGAGGATGGGCATGGCGGCTCCGGGTTCGCGGAGGGTCAGAGCAAGCGCCGTGCCAGCCGACGATCCGCACAGCATGCGGATCATCCCGTTGCGTGCGCCGGAGTGGGACGGCGCTGCCACACCGTTCCGGGGCGCGGGTGCCCCGGTTCATTCCATCCGGTAGTTCGGCGACTCCTTGGTGATGATGACGTCGTGGACGTGGCTCTCGCGCAGGCCCGCGGCCGTCATCCGGACAAACCGGGCGTTCGCCTTCATCGTCGGGATGTCCGGTGAGCCGGTGTAGCCCATGCTCGCCTTCAGCCCGCCGACGAGCTGGTAGACCGTGTCGCCGACCGGTCCCTTCGCTGGTACGCGGCCGACAATTCCCTCGGGGACGAGCTTGCGCGTCTCGGCTTCGGGGTCGCCGGCGTCGTCCTGGAAGTAGCGGTCGGAGCTGCCCGCCTGCATGGCCTCGACGGAGCCCATCCCGCGGTAGTTCTTGTAGGATCGGCCCTGGTAGAGCACCAGCTCACCTGGCGCCTCGTCCGTCCCGGCGAACAGGCTGCCGATCATGACGGCGTCGGCACCGGCAGCGATGGCCTTGGCGACGTCGCCCGAGAACTTGATGCCGCCGTCGGCGATCACGGGAATACCCGCTTTCCCAGCTACCTTTGCGCACTCGGCGATTGCGGTGAGTTGCGGGACACCCACACCTGCGACAACGCGCGTCGTACAGATGGATCCGGGCCCGATGCCCACCTTGACGGCGTCAGCCCCCGCGGCGATGACCGCCTCGCACGCCCCGGCCGTGGCGATGTTCCCGACGATGATCCTCAATTCCGGGTACCGCGCGCGCGTTGCCCTCGCGGCGGTCAGCACCCCCTCGCTGTGGCCATGCGCCGTGTCGATGACGATGACGTCCACGCCCGCTTCAACCAGCGCTGCCACGCGATCCTCGCGGTCCGCGCCAACGCCGACCGCCGCACCCGCGCGCAGCCGGCCGGCCGGATCCCGCGCCGCGTTGGGGTGCCGCGTGTGCGCCTCCACGTCCTTGAACGTGATCAAGCCCCGCAAGGCCCTGTCCCCGTCGACGACGAGCAGCTTTTCAACCCGATGTTCCTGCATCAGGTCGCGCGCCGCCTCGAGATCGGTTCCTGGCGCGCACGTCACCAGCCCCTCACGCGTCATCGCCTCGCCGACCGGCTTGTCGAGGTTGCGCTCGTACCGCAGGTCGCGGTTGGTGAGGATGCCGACCACGCGCCCGTTTTCGAGGATCGGCAGCCCGTTGATGCCGTGCTCGCGCATCAAATTTCGCGCGGTCCGGAGCGTGGCGTTCGGGGCCAGGGTGACGGGATCGAGGATCATCCCGGTCATCGCCTTCTTGACCCGGCGCACCTCCCGCGCCTGCGCGGCGATCGGCATGTTCTTGTGCAGGATGCCGATTCCACCGAGCCTAGCCATCGCGATGCCCATCGCAGACTCCGTCACCGTATCCATCGCCGAGGAGAGGAACGGGACGTTCAGCACGAGGTCCCGACACAGCCGGGTGCTCACATTCGCATCCCGCGGGAGGATCAGGGAATGTCCCGGTTGGAGTAGGACATCGTCAAAGGTGAGGGCGAGGGGGGTATCGTCGAGCAGCATGGCGGGGTCTAATTCAAAACCCGTCGATCGGCGCGGCGACCGTCAACGCCCGCGGCGCGCGAAGATCGGGTAGTCGCGCTTGGCGTGGCCACGAGCGATCGCGGCGTCCATGCCGGCGGCGATCCCGGGGAGGACGTGGAGGTCGGAAGCACCCGTCGGGCCTGCGGCGGTCTCGATCATCAGCCGCACGTCCTTGCGTGCCATTTCGAGGGTGAAGCTCGCGTCTCCCCTGGGGCTGCGCTCCATGCGCTGGACGAAGGCAGGGAGCATGCCGCCGGGGTTGAAGTTCTCCAGGAGCGTCAACATCTCGGCCGGTCCGAAGCCGGCGGAGCCCCCGATCTGGAGCGCGTCGCCAAGCACGCCCGACATGCCGATGATCAGGGAGTTCCCCATCAACTTGTAGACAGCGGCGAGCTCCGGACGCTCCCCGCAGTACCAGACGCGGCCGGTCATGGTCAGGAGTGTGGCGGTGAGCGCTTCCGCGTCCGCTGCTGGCCCGGCGAGGAGCATGAGGCCGGTTCCAGCACGGGAATTGGCGGGTGCCATGAAAACGGGCGCTGGGATGTAGCGGATGCCTGCAGCGCGCAGACGTTGGAAACGCGCGGCGACCTTTGCCGGCTCGTTCGTGGAGTGGTCGACGACGGGCACGCCTGGTGCCAGCGCAGGGCCCATCGCGGCGATGACGGCGTCGACGGCATCGTCCTCGGACAGCACGATGTGGACGCGATCGACGCCGCGAATGGCGTCGGCGGGGGTGTCCGCGACGACGGCTCCGCGTTCGGCCAGCGGAGCGAGCTTGGACGCCGTCCGGTTCCACACCTGCACCCGCGCCCCGCGGTCGAGCAGGTGCTCCGCAAACCCCGCGCCGAGCAGGCCGACACCGATGACAGCGACGTTTTCCATGCGGAGTCCGTAACCCGCCACCGCCCCTTCGTCCGCGCGATCTATCAAAAGCGACGACGTCGCTTTTGATATGTATGAAAAGCGACGTCGTCTGTTTTGATATGTTTCTGGTCCGCGACGGGGGCCTCGGGATAGACGGCGCGTGGAGTCTTGATGCTGTCCCTGTTGCTCGCGACTGGCTGGGCGACGGGGTGTTCGCGCGTACCCGAGGCCGCGCACGGCACCCTCGTCCTCGACGCGCTCGTCGATCACCTGCCCGTCCTGCGCAGCGACCGTCGTGATGCCGCGCAGCCCTACGGCGCGTCCACGACTTTTCGGCTCCCGGCAGCCGTGCCGCACGCCGACCTCATCCTCGAAGGCCTCTGGTGGACCGGCGAGGTGACTGTGAATGGCCACGCGCTGCCCCCGGTCACCGGGGGTTACGCGCCCGTCGCCGTGCCGGTCGGCGGGTGGCTGAAGGACGGCGAGAATACGATCGCGCTGAAGGTGACGCCTCCGGGCGACACGGTGGACTCGGTCCAGGACGGTGAATTGCGGGCGTTCGCGCCCCTTGCGGGCCCGCCGCGGCTGGTTCTGCATGGTGCCGGGTGGGTCGAGGACGCTGGGATCGTGGGTGGGCGGGCGCGGGCGCGGGTGGGAGACCCGCCGTCCGGTTCGCGCGTTGCGTTCAGCCTCTGGGACAAGGGCGCGAAGCTGGCTGATCTTGCGGATGCCACAGTCGTGAGCGGGGTGGCGTCCGTGAAGGTGCCGGAGGGGGGCGTGCCCGGCTGGGACGTCGGCGCGCCCGCGCTGGTGTGGCTGCGGGCGGTTCTCAAGTCTGGTGACGCGGTGCTTGACGACAGCGCCTTCCGGACGGGCGCAGCGACCATCGGAGTCGGCGCGCGAGGGATGACGGTCAATGGAAAACCCCGTCCCCTGGCCGGCTTGCGGTGGTCGGGGGGCCCGGTCGACGGGGACCTGCAATGGCTGGGCGCGACCGGGCTGGACACGCTGGAGCTCCACGGCCAGCCGATCACGGATGCCCTCCTCGACGCGACCGACGAGGCGGGCGTCGGCGTCGTGATCGTGCCGCGCTGCGACGGGCGGATCCGGCAGGGCGGTGGCACGCGGCGACCCGTGGGGAATGCTGGAGCTTCTTCCTGGGAGAGCCCGCTACTCGACGCCCAGGACGCCCGCGCGCTGACCGCCGTGCTCCGGCACCCGTCCGTGCTCTTGTGGGCGATGGAGGCCAACCAAGCGCAGCAGCCCGCCCGGATCGCGTCGATCGCGGAGGACGGCCGCCCGGTGGCCGGGAGGGACCTCCCGCTCCTCCACACCACGCCCGGCGCAAACGCCGCTGGGGGCTGGCAGATCGAGTACACGGCCGACGTCGCCAACCCCGAGCAGGTGCTCGCCGACGCGCTCTCTGTCGGGGCGACCGGTGGCATCCTGCCGGGGCCTCCGGGTCGAACGCCCGAGGCGTGGATCGCGTCGGTGAAGGCGGCACTTGAGACGGCGAACCTGCCAATTCCCGTCGTCCGGGTCGGGCCGGGGAGGGTGGAGGCCTCGGGCCTGAAGGCGGGGGATGTCGTCTGGGTGGAGCAGGAGGGGGGCGACCGGGTCGGGGCGATCGCGGGCACGGATGGGCGGGCGACGGTGCCGGTGCGATGGACGGGCGAGGGGACGGCCACGCTGCCGAACGGATCCCAGGCGGTCAAGGTGACGGCAGGGACCTTGACGACCGTGCGGTAGGTCGGCTTCCAGCCTCCGGTCTACGTCGCCCGCTTCCGACGGTGCGCCGTGAACGCCTCCGCCACGCTCGCGCCCTCCGGCACGTACACGATCGCAAACCCATTCACGCAGTGTCGATTCCGCCGTTTCCCCGCCGCGTCCCGCGGGCCGTCGTCGAAGATGTGGCCCATGTGGCCACCGCACCGGGCGCAGCGCATCTCGGTGCGGACCATGAAGTGCGAGACGTCCCGGTGGATCTCCAGCGCGCCAGGCTCGACCTCCTCAAAAAAGCTCGGCCAGCCACAGCCGGAGTGGAATTTGTGGCCTGCACCATACAGTTTGTGGCCGCAGCCGGCGCAATGGAAGGCGCCGGGCCCGGGGTCCTCGAGGTAGCGGCCGGTTCCGGGGCGCTCCGTAGCGGACTCGCGGAGGATGGCGAATTCGAGAGGATCAAGCAACGACCGCCACTGTTCGACGGTGAGCTTGCGCGGGTCGACGGCAGCGTTGAGCGCGGGGTCGCCGACGGGGCCTTGAATAGGTTGGGTCATTCGCACACATCTCCAATGCCGTCGCCGTCGCTGTCTGTCTGGTCCGGCAGCCAGGTCGGGTCGGCGGACAGGCTGGGGACGAGGTCGGTGACGCCGACGCCTCCGTCGAGCAGGCGGGCCGCGAAACCCCAGCCGCCACCTTGATCGTAGACCTTGACCAGCAGCGTGTTGACGCCGGCGAGCACGTCCACAGGGCCCTGGAACTGATCCCCGTACACGCCCTGGCAGGAGCTCTCTTCGATGACCTTGACCCCGTTCCACCACGCTTGCATGCCGTCGTTGGCGCCCATCGAGAGTGTCAGGCTTCGGGCTGTTGCCGACGTGAGGTAGACGAAGGCGTAGGCCTCGCGCGGCGCGGCGATTGTGCGATAGCGAGCTGTGAAGTCGGGGACCTCGCCGGTGTTCAGGTCCGCGACCCAGGCAATGCCGGTGTCCGCGCCTGCCGGATCGCCGATCTCGGGCGACAGCGGCCCATCTTCGCCGACCCAGGCCGTGGTGGACGGCAGGCAGGTGTCCGGGCTAGTGGCTGAATAGGGTCCGGCGGTCAGGAAGCCAGTGATGTAGCCGTACCCGTCGACGGCGAGGGGAGGGGTGTTCGGGCCGTTGGAGAGGTCGGGGCAGTCGTCGGTAGCGTCCGGGACGCCGTCGCCATCGCGATCATCGTCGCAGGAGTTCGGGATGCCGTCGCCGTCGGGGTCGGAGGTGTCCACCGGCCAGGATGGGTCGGACGCGCCGGTGGTGACAGTCAGCGCGTAGTCGGGGACGAGCGCGTTGGCGATGGCCGAGGCGCAGACGACGTAGCCACCGCCGCTCACCCAGCGGGCGCCGGGCTCCTCGGCGGGGGTGAGCGAGGCGCAGCCGTCGCTGCCGACAGCGCCGTTGGCGACGGGCGCGCCTGCGGCTGTGTAGAGTGTCAGTACGAGCGGGTTGGTGCAGGCGCTCGGGCCGTCGACCTGGCCCACGGTGATCGCGCCGCAGCTCTCGGCGGTAAAGCTCCAACAGTCCACATCGCCGCCGGGCAGTGACCCGTCGAGGAGGTTCGGGGAGCTGGCGGGGTCGATGGCCGTGGCGCTCGCCGGCGTCTCGTTGGGTTCGACCTCGGGTTGACCGGTTTCGACGGTGCATGTCGACGAGCACCCGTCGCCCCCGAGGGTGTTGCCGTCGTCGCAGGCCTCGCCGTTGTTGATGGTGCCGTCGCCGCACCAGGTGTAGGGGACGCCGGTGTCGACTGGGGCCGTGTCGGCGTTGGAGGCGGATGAGTCGGCAGGAGCGGAGTCAGGGGGCGCGGTTTGCCCGCAGGCGGTGAGCGCGGCGGCGCCAACCAACAGCCAGGCGCTGAAACGGCGCGGGGCCAACGCGGCGTTCCACCGTAGGATATTGAACGGCGAAAGGCCGGGCGAGCCGCCCAGAAGGACCGGAAGATCCCGCGAGGATCGCCTCACGAGCGGCGCCTGAGCAAGGCGCTGGCCAGGAGGCCGGCGAGCAGGAGCGCTACGCTCGTCGACGCGGGCGCAGTCGTGCAGCCTGACTTCTGGGTAGGCTTCGGCTTGGATTGGGTGTCTGTGTCCGCGGTGTCGACGGGAACGACAGGGGCTGCGACGGTGAGTGTCGCGGTCGCGCTCGCCGGGCCCTCGCCCCAGGGATCGACGGCGGCGACGGTCCACGTGACGACGTCCGTGTCGACGAACGCGACGGGTGGCCGGTAGAACGTGCCGTTGACGGTGATCTCGCCGGAAGTCGGGACCGGAGCCGCGCCCGTGTCACCGGTGTCGGAAGCGCCGGAGTCGGCCGGGATCGGGGAGTCAGCGCCGGCCCGGGAGTCGGGTGCGGTGTCTGTCGCTGAATCGGTACCCGAGTCAGCGGCCGAGTCAACGCTGGCGCCAACGGTGCCGGTGTCACCCGCGCCTGTCGCGGCGGTCGGCGCAGGCCCGCTGACCGACCAGCGCACGACGTACCGCAGGGCGTCATTGTCCGCGTCAAAGGCGGGACTCCACGTCAGCGCGTGCGGACCGGGGAGGACGGTTGCGTCGGCTGGGACCGTGGGGGCTTCGGGCGCTGTGTTGGCAACCGCCGCGACCGCAGCGCCAGCGTTGACACGCCCGCAGCCGTAATACGGGTTGCGTCCCTCCGAATCATACGTCACGTCGGCCAGGTCGACCTTGACAGCGGTCTCACAGAGCACGTCGCGAGCGTCCGCTGCGGTCAAACGTGGGTTGGCCGCGAACATCAACGCGAACACCCCCGCGACGACGGGGGTGGCGCCGCTCGTCCCGGAAAAGTAGGGGTAGTAGCCGTCGTCTCCGTTGTACGTGCCGTAGCCACCGGTGGTCCAGTCGGTCGTCAACAGGTTGGTAGGCGCTGAGATGTCGACGGCGTCGCCATAGTCGGAGTACCAGGAGCGGACGTCGTTGGACTCCAGGGCGGCGACGACGACGGGGCGATCATCGCTGAGCATGCCGTTGTTCGCCGTGTCACAGTTGTCGTTCCCCGCCGCGAATACGACAACGCTTCCGAGCCCGCCTCGGCCCTTGTTCTCGGCGTACCGGTACATCTTGGAGAACACACTGGACGCGGAGACCGCATCACACGTCCCGTAGCCCCAGGAGTTGGACAACACACTGGCGCCGGCGTCGACAGCCTCGGCGAAGGCGTTGTAGACGTCGTCCGTGCTCGTCGCGCCGCCGATCAGTCGGATCGCGTAGATATCGGCGTCGTACGCCACGCCCGCCACGCCGATCCCGTTGTTCCCGCTTGCCGCCGCGATGCCGGCGGTCCCGGTGCCGTGGGGCGCGGCCGTCGCGTCGGTGTAGTCGGGCGTCGCGTCATTGTCGTGGTCGACGTAGTCGTAGCCCATGGTGACGCGCAGATCGGGGTGGTCGGGCTGCGTGCCGGTGTCGATGATGGCGATGAGCTGGCCGGCGCCGGTCGCGTAGAGCCAGGCGGTCTCGGCGTCGATGTCGGTGTCCACAACGCCGGATTGACCCGTGTTTTCGAGGTGCCACTCGCCGGAGTAGTAGGGGTCGTTGGGTACGGTGTCGATGGTCAGCGGCAGGATCAGGTCAGGGACGGCAAATTCGACGCCGGGAAGCTGGTCAAGCACGCGGGCCAGGGCGAGGTCGTCCGTTCCGCGGGCGCCGTACACTCGGTAGAGGCCACCGCGCTGTGGAGTGACAGTGAGGTTCGGGATGGCGCCGACGGCGGTCGGGAGCCGGGTATCGTCGCCGGTCGCGCCGACGAGGACCGCGCCCGTCCGGCCGAGGATCTGGTGGCTGTCGAGTAGATCGCGGTAATGGACGATCTCGCCGGGGGCGATGCGAAAGGTGTCGTCGACCGGGATCAGCGGCATCAGGGCCAGACACCGTTCTTGCCGCCATACGCGCCCATGTCGTCCGTGGAGCCATCCGCGTCTGTCTGGGTGGGATCGCCCGTTCCAACGCATCCACTCGCGTGCTGCAGTGTCAGAACGTCGCTCGCATAGTCGGTGTCATCGGCGTAGGAGGTGAACTTTGGCGGAGATTCGATGTTGCCGTTCGTGCCGGTCGGGTCGGTGATCGAGTAGTAGTTGGACCTTGAGTTGGTGTACACGTCGTTGTAGCTGAGATTGAACGTCGCCGGGCCGTCGCTGCTGGCGTTGTAGATGCCGTAGTCGTTGCCGGCGATGATGCTGTTGCTGACGTTGATCGTCGCTTCGTAGTCGCCGTAGACCCCGACGCTGTTGCTTACGATCGTGGCATGGTCAAGCGTCAGGGTCGAAAGGTAGCCGGCGTATATCGTGCCGATCTCGTATTCCGACGTCGTCGCGTCCACGATCACGTTGGTGAGGTTGACCGTGTCCTCGTAGCCTGCGTCCAGCGCCGCGCCATACCCGGCGTAGTCCCCATAGAATTTTAGCCGCGTACCGGTCAAGGCCGCGTAGCTGTCGACATACATGCCGCCGCCGTAGCTCGCCTGGTCGCCCGTGAAGGTCACGTCCGTAAGCGTTGGGCTGCCACCGCCAACGTACACGCCGCCGCCGTAGCTGTTGGTGTCGTACTGGTATGCCGTGTACCCGTCGCTGCTCGTTGAGTAGGAGTACGAGTAGAGCGGCAGGACACTGTCGGTGATTGTCAGGTTCCGCAATGTCGGTGAGGCGTACAGGATGTAGATGCCGCCGCCGTAGTAGTAGGTCTCGTAGTAGTAGTAGTAGGGTGCAGAGTCGTAATAGGAGTCGTACTCTGTGGCGTAGCCGTAGCTCCCGGAGATCGAGAACCCGTCGAGCGTAGCGGTCGCATCCTCGGAGCTTTGAAACGTCACCGCGGGGCCGCCGTTGGCGTAGATCCACGTGGTGGCCTGGCCGTCCGTGGACTTCACGGATGGATTAAGACCGTCGAAGTTCACGGATTCGTAGTAGGCGCCTGGGCCGACGAGCACGCACGTCGCGTAGGAGTCGATCGCAGCCTGGATCGTGCTGACCGGGTCGGCGATGGTGCCGCTGCCGCCGTAGCGGCCCCACGTCTGCACCCACTGTGGGTTGCGCGCGTCTGTGTCGTCGCAATCGTCGCTGTTGGCGACATAGCCAGCCGGCACCTGGCAGTCCGTGGTGGTGTTGGTGGGGTCGCCGCTACCGTCACCGTCGAGGTCCGCGTAACTGGTCACGATGGGGAGGTTCTCGTCGACGTGGCCATCGCAATTGTCGTCGTGGCCGTTGCACACTTCGTCGGCGCCGGGAAATGCGAGGGGGTCGGTGTCGTTGCAGTCGGCGGAGTTGGTGACACCGTTGGGATCGGAGCAGGCGAGGGGCGAATTCGGGTCGCCATACCCGTCGCCGTCGGCGTCTGTGTAGGTCGCCGGGACGCCTTCGTCGATGTTGCCGTCGCAGTTGTCGTCGACTCCGTTGCAGGCCTCGGTCGCGCCCGGGTTGACGCTCGGGTCGCCATCGTCGCAGTCGTCGCCCCCGTCGCTCGTCGCGATGTAGCCGTCGCCGTCGGCGTCGGTGCCTGCCGGTGCGGTGTCATCGCCGTGGTTCGGGTGCTTTTTTCCGGTGTCGCTCGTCCCGCTTCCGGCGCACGCCACCAACGCGAACGGGACGAGGAGGAGGCCAGCGCGGAGGGACAAGAAAGGAACCCGAATTGAGGCGTGACACGGCATCCCGTGAGCATATCCGCGCGGCGAGCGGCTCGTCAGGTGATACCGGGCCGGGTGCGCATCGCGATCGCCATCGATGGACCCGCGTCCTCCGGAAAAGGCACGGTTGCCCGGTTCGTCGCGGCCCGTCTGGGCTACAGCTACGTCGACACAGGGGCGCTCTACCGCGGGGTGGGGCTGGCGCTCATGCGAGCTGGAATGGATCCGACGGACGCGGAGGCCGCGACGGAGATGGCATCGAAGCTGGCGTTTCGGTTTGAGTGGCGAGAGGGGTCGCTGAGGGTGGCCGTCAACGGCGTCGACGAGTCCGAGGCGATCCGGGGCGAGGCGGTCGGTCGGGCTGCGAGCGCGGTCGCCGTTCATCCTGGCGTTCGGTCTGCGTTGTTGCAGACGCAGCGCGATCTCGGGGCGCGCGGGGGAGTGGTCATGGACGGACGTGACATCGGCACGGTCGTCCTCCCGAATGCGCAGTTGAAGGTGTACCTGGACGCGTCGCTCGACGAGCGGGCGCGTAGGCGTCACGCGGAGGCGCCCGGGGTGGCGCTTGAGGAGGTCCGACGTCAATTGGCGGCCCGGGACCAGCAGGACTCCGGGCGGGCGACGGCACCGCTGAAGCTGGCGGAGGACGCCGAATATGTCGACACGACGGGGCGAAGCGTGGAGGAGGTCGTGCAGCAGGTGATCGCGCTGGCGCGGGAGCGGGGCGCGTGACGTTCCTTGACACCCCCGCGAACGTCGTTAGACGCCGCCGGTCCCCGCACCTTCTTTCGGTCGGCGCGGGGATGACGGCACGCGCGCAGCGAGGAGGCGCACGGGCTGAAGGTCTCCCCCAATCCCGGGGTTGACCGGTTTGAACCTTCCTCTTCGTCACTAATAGTCCGGCCGGTGCGTCGGACACTGGATCACTCGCCTACATGACCATCGACCTCGATACCCCCCTCGACCAGATCAGCGCTGACGACTTCAAGATGTTCTTCGACGAGTTCCTCAACGACCGATCGGTCCGCGAGCAGAGCGTCGTCAAGGGCACGGTCATCGAGATCGGCGAGGACCTGGTCACCGTCGACATCGGGTACAAGGCCGAAGGCGCCATCAAGAAGTCCGAGTTCATCAATGAAGCGGGCGAGTTGACCGTCAAGATCGGCGACGTGGTCGAGGTCTACCTCGACGCGATGAGCGAGGAGGACGGCCTCCTGGAATTGTCCAAGGAGAAGGCTGATCTCATGCGTGCATGGGACGAGATCTCCAAGGCCGTCGAGAAGGACGAGACCGTCAAGGGCGCCATCATCGGCCGCGTGAAGGGCGGCCTCGCCGTCGACATCGGCGTCAAGGCGTTCCTCCCCGGCTCGCAGGTCGACCTGCGCCCGGTCAAGAACCTCGACCGCCTCATCGGCGAGACGCACGAGTTCAAGATCATCAAGTTCAACAAGAAGCGCGGCAACATCGTGCTCTCTCGCCGGGTGCTGCTCGAGCGCGACCGCGAGGACAAGAAGAGCGAGACGCTCAAGAGCCTCAAGGTGCACGCCATCATGCTCGGCACCATCAAGAACATCACGGACTACGGCGCGTTCGTGGACCTCGGCGGCATCGACGGCCTGCTGCACATCACCGACATGTCCTACGGGCGCATCACGCACCCCTCCGAGATGTTCGAGGTCGGCCAGCAGATCGAGGTCAAGGTGCTCAAGTACGACGAGGACAGCCAGCGCGTCTCCCTCGGCTACAAGCAGATCCGGCCCGACCCCTGGGACGACGCCGAGTACAAGTACCCGGTCGGCGCCATCGTGCGCGGCAAGGTCGTCAGCATCGTCGACTACGGCGCGTTCGTGGAGCTGGAGGACGGCATCGAGGGCCTCGTCCACATCAGCGAGATGACCTGGAACAAGCGGGTCAAGAACCCGTCCAAGCTCGTCAACCAGAGCGATCTGGTCGAGGCCATGGTGCTCGGCATCGATCTGGAGAACCGCCGCATCTCCCTCGGTATGCGCCAGCTTGAGGCGAACCCCTGGAAGGCGATCAGCGACAAGTACCCGGTCGGCACCATCGTGCGCGGCAAGGTCCGCAACATCACCGACTTCGGCATCTTCATCGGCATCGAAGAGGGCATCGACGGCCTCGTGCACATCAGCGACATGAGCTGGGGCCAGCGCGTCCGCCACCCGTCCGAGCGCTTCAACAAGGGCGACGAGGTCGAGGCGCGCGTGCTCAACGTGGACGTCGAGAACGAACGCTTCTCGCTCTCGATCAAGGCCTTGAGCGAGGATCCGTGGCTCGGCGTGCAGGGCCGCTATTACCTCGGCCAGGTCATCGCCGGAAAGGTCGTTCACAAGGCCGACTTTGGCGTGTTCGTGGAGCTGGAGGACGGCATCGAGGGCCTCGTCCACTACAGCGAGCTCATCAACAACGCCGGCGACTGGCAGGCTGCGTACCCCGATGGTCAGGCGATCAACGCCGAGATCATCAACATCGACACGCACGACCGCAAGGTCTCGCTCTCCGAGCGCGGCGCGGTTGATCGCGCGGGCGGCGGCGACGTGAAGGAGATCCTCCGCAAGCAGGGTGACTCCTCCGCGCGCCTCGGCGACATCATGGGCGACCTGTCGCGGCGGATGCGGGACCGCTAGGACTCATCCTCGCGGATTTCGCCGGCTGATCGGTCGCTCCCGCTTCCTTTGGCGCGGGCGCTCGGTCGGGCAGTGGTGAGCTTCGGGCATGAGCCTGGAGCCTCCGGAGCGCGCGTGGCGGGGCACGGGCCGGTTCGGGCGTGAATCCGAGCCGGCTTCCGTGCTTTTCAGGCCATGCTCACACTGGGCCAGCCGTACCACTTCAGCGTCCGTCGAAAGTGGTAGGTGCTGTGGATAAGGTGGGTGGCGACGTGCGCGGGCGGGGAGGGGTAGGCTTTGGGGATGAGCGTCTTGCGTCGCCCGTCCGGGCCTCTCCGTGAGTGATCTCGTTCGCTGGCAGGGGCGTGCCGCCCGCTCGTTGCTCGTCGCCGTGCTGTTGCCGTCCGGGATTTTCGTGGCCGGGGGCGCCCTCCGCCTCGTCTGCATCGCCGAGGTCGGGCGACTGCCGGTCGGGGCATGGGCCGACGCATTCTCGGTGGGTGCGCTCGTTGGGGCAACGCTCGCAACGTCCGCACCCATCGTGGGCGTTGTACCTGGGGTGATGGCGCTCGGTCATGTGCGCCCCGGATCGCCGGAACTGCTCGGTGGCTTTCTCGTCATCGTCGCTTTTCTGGCTTCCGTCGCCTTCTTCATGTTCTGGTCGTGCCGGTGATCGGGCTCTTCTGGGCAGGGATCCTGATCGAGTTGAATTTCGGCCCAACGCCCGTCCCGGTCGGCGAGGATGACTGAGCTGAGTCCGAGGAATCTCGGTCCGCTCCCGAGCGTGCGGGCGTTGGGGCTGCTCCCGACGTTGGACCATGCGTCTTGACCGACGTGCCCTCGGACCCTGCCGCCCGCGCGAAGTCGCTGGTCGTCTGGGCGTGGACGGTGCCGCTGGTCATGGCGCCTGCGGGACTCGTCATGGCGACGCTCGGATTCATGGTGTTGTACCCGCCTGCTCCGACGGTTCAGGTCCTGGTGGGTTGGTCGATGATGGTCGTCGGCGGGCTTGCGGTCCCGCTTGCCCCGGTGGCCGGCGTCATCCTCGGGGTGATGGCGGTCGGCGAGGCCCCGAAGGGTGCGCGAGGGGTTGTCGGGACCGCGGTCGTCGCGATCATCCTCTGCGTCGCCGTCCCCTTCTTCATGTTCTGGTCGTGCCGCTGAGGCGCCGGGACTTCGGAGGATCGTTTCGCACGAGGAACCCCGTCGACCGCCCTCTTCCTGCGGCCAGACATGCCTCAAATGTCGGCTTTCGCGTTCAGACAGGGGTGAAAAGTCGTCGTCGGTCCGGCGGGCGGGACCGGACGGGCGGCCAGCTGCCGGACGCCGATGTCTCTCGCGCAGAGCCGCGAGATTATCGGCGTTCCCTGGTGGCGTGCCACGGCCACGCCTCCGAAGACGAGCGGGACCGCGGCTGTTCGGGGCGGCGGGCGACTTTTGACCCTCCTCAGGAACTCGATCGCGACTTTTGACGCCTGTCAGGAGGCCGCCACCGCCCCCGGCGCCGGATGTGGCGCCGCCCCAAACCTCACCCCCTCGTAAACCTCCGCAACATCGAGCACCACGTCGATCCCGGGCACCCGGATCATGCCACTCACGGCGTCCGTGATCGTCCAGGTAGCGTCGGGGTTTCGGCTCACGACGGTGATCGCCTGCGCGCACGAGTCGATGAGCACCACGGCCTGGACGGACGCTCGGTGCCGGTAGTGCTCCAGCTTTTCGCCGCGGTCGGAGCCGGCGGTGCTGTCGGAGAGGACCTCGACGAGGACGGTGGGATTGAGGAGGGTTTCGGGCGTGGTTGGCGCGAATTCTTGTTCGCCGCACGCAATCACGATGTCCGGGTACGCGTAGAGGCCGGTCTCGTCGATGGCGACGCGCAGATCTGCGACGTAGGCTCTGCATCGGTCCCGCAGCGCGAGGCGGAGGAGAAAATGCGCGTTCGATACGAGCGCTCCGTGCTCGGGGGACGCCGCTGCCATCGCGATGATCTCCCCGTTCACGATTTCATGGCGTCCCTCATGGGTGCGATCGTATTCGAGGTACTCGGCCTGGGTGACGAGGGCGGCTTTCGGACCTTTCACGGTGTGGACGTAACGCAGGTCCGAGGCTCAACCGGCGTGGTCGCGCCACGCCTGAAACCAAGCCTGCTCCTCCGCCAACAATTCGCGCCAGGGCACCCCATCGTCTTGGTGCTCGCCGCAGGGCGTGAACGTGGTGTAGCCAGCGTAGTCCGGCGTTGTATCGGGATCGTGACCGGGCGAAGGCGGCGGGACGAGCGCTTCGCCGCGATTACCGAGCCGTAGCGGGTGCAGCCAGCAGGCGAGCGGCTTCCAGGTCCACGGGGGCTGGCCGGCGATCTCGGCGGCGGTCTGGAGCGAGCAGCGGCCGTCCGACAACGCGAAAACACAGCGCGTATCGGTGAAGTGGGCGGGTCGATGCCGGTAGACGTGCGAGCGCGTTGCTGTCTTGCGCGCGCCGGTCCTGCCGACGATCATGACCCTGGGAAGCTGTGAAAATGCGGTGGGGACGCTGCGGATCGCCTCCCGCACGCGTAGCTCGTCATCGCCAGTGAGCCAGACGCCGTCGTGGCAGCAGAGCGCTTCGCAGACGGCGAGATCGCAGCGACGGAGGCGGACTTCTGGAGACACGAAGCAGTCTAAGCCGGGCCGGGCGTCGACGGCGCTGCGCCGGGGTCGGCGGCCCAAAGTTCGCGACGCGACACCTGATCGGTGAAAAGGTTCACGGAGAGGCGCGGAGCCGCAGCGTAGAGGGCGGAGTTGACGAGGGCCCCGTTCCGCGCCGTCCTCTCTGTGCGCCTCGGCGGCTCTGCGTGCGGTCCTCTTCTGCTTTCAACCTGCGGTGTTGACCGGGATCGTCACAATGCTCGGGGTGCAATTCATCACGCGATGATATGAAATGCGGGATGAACATCGTCACGGTGTGATATGTAATGCAGGATGACGATTGTAACGGGGGCCGGACGAGCGAAGGCTGCGGTTGGCCCCGATGGAGAGAGCGTGGGGGTAAAGCGGCGTTCCATGCGGAACCTTTAGCGGCCGGGATGGTAGCAAGCCGCCCGTAGGACGATCAAGGACCCGAGCGGACCGGCCTCGCGCGGTCCGTCTACGGCGGTGGGGCGCAAGCGCGCTAAGGGACGCGGGGTGCTGTTCAACTCGCTCGTGTTCGTCGGGTTCATGGCGGTCGTGTGGCCGGCGTACCTGTTGGCGCCGGCGGTGTTGAGAAAGTACGTGTTGCTGGCGGCATCGCTCGGATTTTATGGCTGGTGGAGCCTGCGGTTTTTGGGCCTGCTGTTGGCCACGAGCACGCTCGACTGGGCCGTCGGACGGGCGATGGGGCGGTGGCCGGCGAGCGCTCGCCGGCTCGCGGCAGTGTCGATCACGGCAAACCTCGCGGTGCTCGGGGTGTTCAAATACTACAACTTCTTCGCCGGGCAATTCGCGTTGCCGGCGCTCG
The DNA here is from genome assembly GCA_903844155.1 of uncultured Pseudomonadota bacterium. Classification (GTDB taxonomy): domain Bacteria; phylum Myxococcota_A; class UBA796; order UBA796; family SXON01; genus CAIUMM01. The sequence continues at coordinate 48,981 of CAIMSU010000125.1, forward strand.
CGGTGGTGTTGCCGCCGGGCATCTCGTTCTACACCTTCCAGGCCATCGGCACGACCGTCGACGTGGCGCAGGGCCGCTTCAAGCCCATCCGTCGCCTCGACGACTTCCTTCTTTTCATCAGCTTTTTCCCGCATCTCGTCGCCGGGCCGATCCAGCGCGCTTCAACCCTCGCCCCGCAGCTCGCCCACCCCCGCCGGCCGACCAGCCTCGAGGTCTCCGAAGGCCTCGTGCTCATCGCCTGGGGGGCGTTCAAGAAGGTCGTGGTGGCCGACAACCTGGCGCCGCTCGTGGCCGCGGGGTTCGACGTCAAGGGGCCGAGCGGCTTTGACGTCGCGCTCTCGGCCTACGCGTTCACCCTGCAAATCTACGGCGACTTCTCGGGCTATTCGGACATGGCGCGCGGGCTTGCGAGGTTGTTTGGGGTGCAGTTGATCCAGAATTTCGACGTGCCACTGTACGCGGGCAGTCCGCGAGAGCTGTGGCATCGGTGGCACATCTCGCTGTCGAATTGGCTTCGCGACTACGTTTATCTGCCCCTTGGCGGCTCGCGGCGGGGCATCGCGGCGCTCAACCTCATCGTCACCATGCTGCTCGGCGGGCTCTGGCATGGTGCAAACTGGACTTTTGTGGTGTGGGGCGCGTGGCATGGTGTCGCCCTCGCGGCGCAGCGGCTACTCGGAAACCCCGAACCAAAGGGCCTTGTTCGCCTGCTGACGACGCCGCTGATGTTCCACTACACGGTGCTCGGCTTTGTCATCTTCCGCGTCGCCCACGTCGCGGACCTGGGGCCGCTCTGGGATGCTGCCTATGTGAACCCATTCCCGACGACCGGCCTCGATTATCAGCACCTCCGCCTTTTCGGCGTGCTTACCGCACCAATGGCGCTGCTCGACGCGTGGCTCTATCTCCGGAAGGACGTCCTCCTCCTCCCCTCGGCCGTTCAGCCGCTCCTCGCCGCCGCCTCGCTCGCGGCGGTGCTCGTCCTGGGCGCTTCTACCGCCCACTCGTTCATCTACTTCCAATTCTGATGCCTGAACCGACCGTTTCCACCCCCACGTTCGCGTCCGGTGCGCCCGATCCGCATGAGGCGGATCGGGCGCGGCCTGGCGCGCGCACCCCACGGTTGCGCTGGATGATCGCGGTCTTCGCCCTGGGTCTCGTGCTTCTCCACCAGGCCATCCGCCTCGTCCCCCTCCCGCCCTCGCTGGCGGACACGATCGCGCGCGTCCACGCGACGCCCGGCGACGATGTCGTCATCCTCGGAACCTGCCTTGCATCGCAGGAATTGAGCGAGAAACGGATGGAGGCGGCCTGGGGCGGTGGGGCGGTCGACGGGCTCGGGATGGCCGGGACCGGTCCGATGGACTGGGCGCTGGCGGTGAAGAACGAATTGCCGGCAGGCATCGAGCACGTCGTCGTCGCATTCGTGGCGGGTGACCTCCAGAATGGCGTGCCGCCCTGGGAGAGTCGGACGCCGGAATTGATGCGTGCGACTGACGTGCCGGCGGTATGGGAGAGCTGCGACAGCCGGCTGAGACCGGGGAGTGGCTCGGCGGCCGAGAACGCGATCCGTTGTCGCGTCGACGTCACGCTGCTGTACGCTCTGCCGGCGTATCGCTACCGTGGATTCGTAGCCGCAGAGGTGTGGAACTGGCTGGGTGCCCAGACATTGGGGGGCGAGAAGACCATCGGCGGACGAGCGAAGGCCGGGTCGTTGGACGACCTGCGGTTGACGGCGCCGACGCCGGCGGAGGCGCTCCGGTGGCTGGAGCGGCTGGCTGACGCGGCCCGCGCGCGCGGCGTCACGCTGACGTTCCTGCAGATGCCGGTGCGGGCAGACGCGAGCGTCGGATTCATCGCCGCAGACCCGAATTTTCCGGCCCTCCCGGCCGACCTGAAGTCGCGTGGCGCGACCTACCACGCCCTGCCGACGATCAACGCGGACTTGTTCGAGGACGAGCACCACGTCCGTCCCGAAGGCTCCGACGCCCTCTCCGACGCCGTCGGGGCCTGGCTGAAGCAGACCTGGCCGCGTTGAAGGCGGGTTATTCCCAGCCGCGCTTGAGGTGGCGGGCGATGACGACGCGTTGCACCTGGTTCGTCCCCTCGACGATCTGCATGACCTTCGCGTCACGCATCAGGCGTTCGACGGGGTATTCTCGCGTGTAGCCGTAGCCGCCGAGCACCTGCACGGCGTCCGTCGTCACGGCCATGCTGCAATCTGTCGCCGCACACTTCGCCATGGCGGCGATGTGCGAAAAAGGCAGCTTGTTGTCCTTCAACCACGCGGCCTTGTGGGTGACCAACCGTGCCTGCTCGATGCGGACAGCCATGTCCGCCAGCATGAACCCGACGGCCTGAAAGTCGATGATCGCCTGGTCAAACTGCTTGCGGGTGATCGCGTAGCGCCCGGCGCAGTCCATCGCGGCCTGCGAGATCCCCACGGCGGTCGCGGCGATGGTGATGCGGCCGGAGTCCAGCGCGCTCATGGCGACGGAAAAGCCGTTGCCCTCGGGTCCGATCCGGTTGGCGACGGGCACGACGGCGTCTTCGAGGATCATCTCCACCGTCGGCGAGGCTCGGAGGCCCATCTTCTCCTCCTTTTTCCCGAAGCTGAGCCCGGGCGTGTCCTTTGCCACCAGGAACGCCGAGATTCCCTTGGGGCCGGGACCGCCGGTGCGAGCCATCACCACGTAGACGTCCGCGTAGCCGCCGTGGGTGATCCAGAACTTCGTGCCGTTCAGTCGGTAGTTCTCGCCATCACGCACCGCGGTCGTTCGCAGCGCGGAGGCGTCCGAGCCACTCCCGGGCTCGGACAGCGCGAAGGCGCCGAGCAATTCACCGGCTGCGAGGCCGGGCATCCACGTCGCCTTCTGCTCATCGTTGCCGAACTGCGCGAGGATCACCTGCGGGAGGCCCGAGACCGCCACGGAGACCGCATACGCCGGCGCGACCTTGGCGATCTCCTCGATCACCAGCGCGTACTCGACGTAGCCGAGCCCCAAACCGCCCCACTGCTCGGCGGTCTGGACACCACAGAGCCCTGCGGCGCCAAGCCGATGGAACAGCTCCTTGCGAAAATGCTCGCGTTCATCATCTTCTTTTACGGTGGAGGCGAGCTCGGCGAGCGATGTGGCGCGGGTAGCGTCGACGAGGGCTTTCTGGTCATCGGAGAGGGTGAACATGCCGGCGCGGGTATCAAGGAACGAGGCTGGAGGCGGGAGGCTGGAGGTCTGAGCCCTCCGGCCTGATGCCTCCAGCATCCCACTCCTCCCCCCACTTTCGGATAGCCTGCACCGGAATGAACTCCATCCTACTTCTGGCGCTCGCATGCGCCCGCGATCCCCTCGCCGAGGCGGGCCAGAGCTACGTCAGCGAGATGCAGCCGCTCTTTGCGCAGAATCGCGCGCTCGGCGAGCAGTTCCTCCAGGTCGCCAGCAAGGTCAAGAAGAACGAGGCGGACGCCACGGCGGTGGCTGGAGTGGTCTCGGACTCGGCGGCGGGCGAGGCCGCGGCGATGGCGACTGGCGCTGCGCAGGTCCATCCCGTTGAGGCGGAGCTGGCGGGCGCCCACGGGGAGCTGGTGGCGGCCTGGAAGCACCGGGCGGACGCCTACACCGCCGTGTCGACGGCCTGGAAGGCGAAGGACACGGCGGCTTTTGACAAGGCCGTCGCGGATGCTGGGAAGGCTTCGGACGAGGAGGCCGCCGCCGCCGACCACCTGGAACGGCTCCTGGAGCCCGCCGGGGTGAACGTCGACGTCTACCCATGAACGCGCTGACGCGGGCAGAAGTGCAGCTTCGCGCTGCGGTATCGCGACGGGCGGGTCGGTGGCCCGCCTGGGTCCGTAGCCGCCTCGGGCGGGTGGATGGGCCGGCTCGCATCGATCTGCGGCTCGACGACATCGACGGTGGCGCTCTGCTCGCGCAGCGGCCCCTTGGCGAGTGGCAATCCCGCATCCTCGACCTGTTCATGGCGCATGGGCCGTTGCCGCTCACCGTCATCGCGCTGCCGACGAACGTACTGCTGGCGGAGGTCGTGCGCTTTTGCCATCGGCTGGACGCGCCGGTGACCGTACGGACGGTCGGCGCTGGGCTCGACGATCGCGCGGCAGGGTGGATCATCGATGGCGGTGCGCGCCGCGTGGTGGTGGCGACTCCGACGGCCGGCGCGCTTGAAGCCCTCGTGCGCGTCCGGGTGTCGCGGCGGGCGAAGGTCGACGTGGAGGCGGCGGTCGGCCCGGAGACGGCGTTGGTCGAGGCGAAGGCGCTCATGGCTGCGGGGGCGGACGGCGTGCGGGTGGAGCCGGCCTGGCGGGGGGCACCGAGCGGACCATGGCCCCTGCAGGACGTCGTGGCGTCTTTTCACAGGACGGACCCGGCCGTTTGGCGAGCGCTGGACGCCATGGTTGGGCCGACCTCGAGCCCGCCGGGCCACGCGCGCGCCGGAGGGCACTGCGGCATCGGGTCGCGAATTGTGCTCGACGAAGCGGGAGTGCGGTCCTGCCCGTGGAAGGACGGTGCGGTGGATCGAAAGGGCGCATGGGCCGATCTCGCGGCACATCGCGCAGCCATCGCCGCCTGCGACCGGGTCTGCTGGCACGTCGAAGCGCGATGAAGCCGCTGCAACCGGCGGTGCTGGCGCTGGGCTCGGCGGGGCTCTCCGTCGGTGGCGCCGCAGTTCTCGGCCTTGTGGGCGCGCCGTTCGCGACGGCGGTTGGTGGGGTTGCGCTCGCGGGGGTCGTCGGCGCGGTGGCGCTCGCGTCCGCCCGACCGGATCTAGCGTGGTTTGGCGAGGCGATCTGTCGTGGTCGGCACCCCGGGCGCATCGCGCTGACCATCGACGACGGGCCCGATCCCGGTTCGACGCCCGAGATGGTGGAAGCTTTGGAACGTGCGCAGGCAAAGGCGACGTTCTTCCTGCTTCTTGACCGTGCCGAGCGTCACCCGGGGTTGGCTCGGGCGCTGGTCCAGGCCGGCCACGAGGTCGCGCTCCATGGCCCGGCGCACGACGCCCGGTTCACCGTGCTCCCACCCGCTCGCGGGGCCGCGCAGCTCCGTACGGCCGCCGACCGCCTCTCCGAGCTGGTGGGGGCGCCGGTCCGCTGGTTTCGTCCCCCGTTCGGCGCCGTCAGCCCGCGAGTGTACGCGGCGGCGGCGGCGGCCGGGCTGCCAGTGGCCTGGTGCTCGGTGCGGACCGGTGACGGCGGGCTCGCCAGCCCCAAGGCCATCCTGAGACGTTGCGCTGAGGCCGTCGGCACCGACATCGTGTTGCTGCACGACGGCCCCGGGTACGCCCGCCGGCTGCTCCCCGAGATCCTCGCCGACTGGGACCGTCGCGGGATCGCGGCGTCCACGCTCGCCGCCGCCATGGACCCCGAGTGACCGCCGAGGCTCCCGTTCGGGAGGACGGCGGAACTTTTGGCCGCCTCCTCGTCGCCACGCTGGTCCTGGAGTTCGCCTCCGGCGTTCCGTACGGCGCCATCAACGAGCTCGTGCCCATCTGGCTGCGCGTGCACGGCACCGACCTTGCCAGCCTTGGCGCGATCACGCTCGTCGGCCTGCCGTGGACGCTGAAGCCGCTCTGGGCTCCCTTTGTGGACCGCCTCGGGACCTGGCACGGGTGGATCGTTTTCGGCATGACGTTGGCGGCAGGCAGCCTCGCCGGGCTGACGCAGGTGGACGGCCACTCGCCGGGTCTCGTTCCGCTGCTCGTCCTTGCTGCGATGGGCAGCGCGACCGCCGATATTGCCGTGGACGCCTACATCGTCGCGCGGGTGCCGCCCGCGGAGCAGGGGCGGGTGACGGGGGTTCGCATCGCGGCGTACCGGGGCGCGATGGCGCTCGCAGGGGGTGGTGCGACGTGGGTCGGCAACCGATACGGCTGGAACGTCGCGTTTGAGGGGGTCGTCGGGCTGCAGCTCGCGACGATGGTGTGCGTCACGGGGTTGCAGCGGGTCAAGCAGGTGGCGTCGGAGTCGACGCCCGCGTGGGGGCGCGTTCTCGGCGAGTGGCTCTCGCGCCCCGGGACTTGGGAATTGTTCGCGCTGGTGCTGCTCTTCAAGCTTGGCGACAGCGCGATGGCGCCGATGACGCGGCCGTTCCTGCTCTCGGCTGGGCTCGACGCAGGGCAGGTGGGCATCGTGTCGACAACGGGTGGGAGCATCCTGACCGCGGTGGGCGCGGTGATCGGCGGAGCGCTGGTCAGCCGCTTCGGGGTGCGGACGACGTTCGTTGCGCTTGGTGTCACGCAAGCCTGCTCGAACCTTGGCTATGCGACGGCTGCGGTCGTTGGCGGGATCCCGGCTGCGGTCGTCGCGTCCATCAGCGAGAGCCTGACTGCAGGGCTCGGGAGCGCCGCGATGATGTCGTTGTCGATGCGTGCGTGCCGGGGTGCGGGCGAGGCGGACACGGGCGGCCTGGCAACGCGCTGGGCGCTGCTCTCGGGGATGATCGGCCTCACACGGACCCTTTCGGGCGCGATCTCCGGCGTTGGCGTGGAGCGCTACGGGTACGCGAGCTGGTTCTTCTTCACGTTCTTTCTCGCATTGCCGGCGTTGTTCCTTGCGCCCCGCGTGGTGGCCCGGTACGCGAGTGTCTGACCTTCCCCCGCTCGACCCGCGCGCCGCGGCGGCCCACGCCCGGGCCGACGGTGCGGGGCTTGATGGCTACATCGATCCACTGACCGGTTACTTCGTCATGACCGCGGGAAACCTGCTCCGGCGCGGGTTTTGCTGCGGGAATGGGTGTCGGCATTGCCCTTACACGGCGGCAACGGGCGCGGTTGGGCGATCGCCCGGTTTGCGGCGATCACCCCCTGTGTGACAATCCTCATCCCGCATTTCATATCGGCGCGTGCTGAAATGCACGCCGATGATTGTAACGGCGGGGCTGGGCGGAGGGGGTGGTCGCTACGGTAGAGCGCAGGATCGACGCGGCGTTCCGCGCGGGTTTTGGACGAGCGGAAAGGGGAGCGTATGAAAACCGCCGATGTCACCTTTTCGCACATTCCGATGTGCGAAAAGTGACGTCGTCGGTTTTCGTATGCTCCCCGTTCGGGAGCGAGCCGCCCATCAAGGGCAGAGGATCAACGCCAGGGTGACACCCGCGATGAGGTAGGGAAGGGAGCGTCGGAGCCAGGTGGCGCTCGTCGGAAAACGGGTGCAGAAGGCGGATAGCAGGGCGCCCCACCAGAGTGAGAGGGCCACACGCCAGTAGAAGCCGACGTGGGCGCTGGCGATGATCATGCGCGGGTCGGGCTCGCCGAGGATGCGGGTGAGGACGCGGTCGATGGCGTAGCCGGTCAGCGCGCCGTGGACGAAGCCGAGCCAGGCGGCGATCCGACGATCCGGTGCGATCAAAGGGTCGTACCCGCTGCAGCGTCCATCGCGGCCAGCACGCGCGGACACTCGGGGTCGGGCGCGAACCGGTCGCCGCCATGCGCGCCGGAGACCGCGTGGCAGCCGCCTTTGCACACAGGTTGGAAGGGGCAAGTTCCGCAGGGGCCGGAGAGGACGCCAGCGCGCCAGGCCGTGGTTTCCTGGGTGCTGGTTGCCGACGTGGTCGCGAGCGACGGGGCGAAGCTGCAGGGGTGACGGGCGCCGTGAACGTCGACCGAGACGAGCTCGGCCGCGCCAAAGCAGCCGCGAAAGCCGAACGCGCGCATGCGGGCGAGGAGGGGGCCGGTCGTCGCGCTGTCGGCGTGGGCGGCGATGTAGGGGATGGACGCGCAGTCGAGGCGGACGGTCACGCCGGGGTGGCGCGCCATGAGGCGTTGGGCGAGGGGCCATACGGCGAGGGCCTGTGCGGGGGTCAGCCGGCGCGCATGGTAGTCGTTCAGGGCGCGGCCGACGGGTTTCAGGCGGAGAAGCTGGATGTCTGTCGCACCGGCTGCAATCGCTGCGTGGACGGTTGCTTCGACGGAGTCGAAGTTGTGACGGTCGAGGACGATGTTGACGCCGATGACGGGGCCCTCGGAGGTGAGCGCGGTGACGGTGGCCAACGCTGCATCGGCGCCGTCGTAGCCACGCGAGCGGACGAAGTCTTCGCCAAGGCCATCGATGGAGACATTCACCTGGTCAAACGCGGCGAGTGTGCGGTGCGGGCCCACGCCGCTGGTCGTGACGCCGATGGCCAGGCCGAGCGCGCGCGCGTGCTCGGCGATGGCCGCGAGGTCGGGGTGTCGGAGGGGCTCGCCGCCGCCGAGCGCGACGCGGAGGATCCCGTCGCCAGCGAGCTGATCGAGGCGGTGGGTGAGGGCAGCGAGCGGCACGTGCCGACCGCTCGCGGTGGTGGGCATGTGGCAGCTCACGCAGGGCAGACCACAGGCCTCGGTGATCTGGAGGTGGGCTTCGCGCGGGGGGTGGTCGACGGGCTCGTCGGCGTCCGAGTAGCGTAGAAGTGCAGATGGATCCTCTGTCAACCTCGACTCCCCGCCCGGCTCGGTCCGTCGTCGCCGCGCCTGCCACGCCTCCGCCGCCGCCCAGACCGCCCCCGCGACCACCTGAGACCACACCAGCGCGTTGACGACGTTGCCGAGCGCCGAGCAATTCGCGGCGTGACCCAGCCGGACCTCCGTCAACCGCGCGGGTCCGCTCATCCCAGCCCCATCGAGTCAAACCAGCCGGCGAAATAGGCACAAAGCAGCGCCACAGACGCCGTCCCCGCAGCAGCGAGCCACGCAGGGGCACGCGGCGCCACGGCAACGCCGGCGACCACCGCCGAGCCCGTCGCCAGGACCCCCGGCCAGTCCGAAGCGCCCCACGCCCACGCGAGCAAAGCAGGCGTGATCGCGAGGAAAAACCAGCCGATTACGAGCGGCGTCGCGCTCACTGCGGTGCCCCGGCCGCGTAGTGCGACCCCAAGGTAGCCAGCCGCGACAGCGCCCAGGCCGATAGCGGTGTAGCGCTGTCGAGCCCGGCGTTGGAAGAGCTTTTCCTCGTTGGCAAGGGCAGCCCGCGTCGACGGAGCAGCTCCCGGGTCGCGGATCACGGCGTCACGGGCTTCCTCAGCGTCCGGCGAATGCGTCAGCCTGCGCTCGTTGGCGAGCCAGGCGCGGAGCTGCGAGGCGGCGGGACCCGTCGGGTTGGCGTCCAACGCGGCCTGTACCTGGGTTGCGGCGGCCACGGGGCCCAGTTCGCGGTAGCGGTGGCGGACGCCCGCGAGGACGGTCCAGCCCGTGTAGCCGTCGGCCGCCTGTGGCTTCAGGAGCTTGGCGCGAGCAGCACAAAATCGGCTGTCTTCACCCGTAGTCTCGCAGGACTGATAGGCGACGAGCGCGGCGCCGTATTGCCCGTCTGCCTCGAGGCGCCTCGCATCGTCCACCGTCGCGGCATCGGCGAGCCCCGCGTGCAGGGCGAGCCAGATCGTCAGCGCGACCCGTCCGCGACGCTCCCGTTGCTGGGGGAGGGTGCTCCGTGGAGCGCGCTCGCGAGGTGGTCCAGCGTGGTGGCGTAGCATTGCTTCCACGCCACCTGTACCGCGTCGTAGTAGTACTTGCGGACCGGCCAGGGGGGTGGGTTGAGCGGGGTGAGGATGGTGACGTTGGTGGTCGTCGCGCCGGAGGCGTCCTGCACCGGGGCGAGGGTGATCACCGTGGTGAAACCGAGGTTTCCGAGGTGTTCCAGGTCGATCCGGTACGGCGCGTCGGCGCGCGAGAGGCTGACCGGCAGCTTCCGATGCATCGCGGCGATGTCGTAGCGGACCATGGCGCTCGCGCCCTCGCCGAACGTGCGCTGGCTCATCTCCCACTTGCCGATGCAGGGGATCATGGCCTGGAGGTGCTTCAGGTCGAGCAGGTAGGTGAAGACCTGCTCGGGCGGGGCGTCCACGGGTGCGGTGACGGAGACGTCCGCGCTGAGGCCGTCGAACTTGCCGGCCCAGGCCGGGGTGGATGCGTGCAGGGCGAGCGCGAGGAGCATGGTGGAGTCCGGGTCGAACCGGTTCTTTGTCACGATTTCATTGACGTGTCAACAAGAAAGTTAGAAGAAGCCGCAGCCTGGCGGGTGGCGACCGCGGCGTGGTTGTCGGTTTCCCGTCGCACGGGCAATCCTGATCCCGCGAATTCGGCTGATTCGTCGCCCGCGAGTTCTCCACAAGCGGTGCACCTCGCTTGGGATGGGAAACGATTTTCCCGCGAGCCCCCTCCAAAACGCCGCTTCGTCCGTTCGCGACGGTTGGCACGGTCCTTGCTTAGGTCCCCCACGACACCGGCGAAAGCCGAACGGTCGAAGCCGAAAGGCGGGTCGAAAGACCTTCTTTGACGTACTGACTCTTCCATCACGCAGATGGGATCCAGCCTTCACGGGCCGGGTTTCGGACGCGGGGCGGAGGAGA
>CAIMSU010000126.1 GCA_903844155.1 uncultured Pseudomonadota bacterium
GGCCGGAGGCGCGCTCGCAGGAGCGCACCTGACGGGGTGAGCGCCGAACCAGCGGCCTTGAACCGGCTCCAGTACTCGGCGGCGGCGCCCGAAAGGAGGCCGCCCGCGCTTCGCGCAGGGCGGAATGCCGAACGCTGCTAGGGCCTTCCCGAGGCACAAGAGGTCCGGCCGCAGGCCTTCGCCCTGCTCGTCCAGCTCGGCGTCCGCCGCGAACATCGTGCCCGTGCGGCCGAGCCCGCAGAACACCTCGTCGTGGATCACCAGCGCCCCCGCCCGGTGCGCCGCCCGGTGCACGCCAGCGAGCCACCCCGGCGGCCCCGCGCGCATCCCGCCACGCCCTTGGACCGGCTCCACCACCACCGCCGCGACGTCGGACAGGTCCGGCAGCTCGCCCCCGAACGGCGCGATCGACACGTGGGTCCCCAGCATCCCGGCGAACGGGCCCTTCCGGGCCTCGGTCTGGTAGCCGATCGCCGCGAGCGGAGCCGACGTGAGGCCATGGTAGCCGCCGCGGAACGCGACGACCCGGGTGCGCCCGGTCGCGAGCAGGGCGGTCTTGAACGCGACCTCGATCGCGTCGCTGCCCGACGAGCCCAGGGCGACCCGCGAAAAGCCGGTCAGCCCCGCCAGGGCCTCCATCAGCAGGATGCGCTGGACGTCCGGGAACGCGTCCCCCATCGCGTGGGGGAGCACGTCGAGCTGGGCTTGGCCCGCGCGCACGACAACGGGGTTGCGGTGGCCGACAGACGCGACGCCGAACCCGGCACAGAGGTCGACGAACACGTTGCCGTCTGCATCGCGGACGTTTGAGCCCAGCGCCTCCCGCCAGACGATGCTCGGGGCGCCTGTCCCCGGCGAGCGGTTGGCCCGTCGCGCAGTGCTGCCCGGGCACTCGGTGAGCTCGAGCCGCTCCGTCCACGCCGCCGAGGCCGGACCGGGGATCGGCGTGTGCAACACGGGGCGGCCGTCGCCGACGAGGGGGGCTCCGGCGGTTGACAACGGGGGCTTTCGAAGAGCGTCGCCGGGCATCGCGAGTCTCGCGAACCCGTCGTAACCGGTTTTTTGGGGCCGTACTCATGGGGGGTACGGCGCCCCGTCCGGATAGGCTGTGGCGGTGACCCTCCCAGAGACCCTCGCCGGACACCGCGTCGTGCTCACCGGCGGTTCAGGGACGCTCGGCGGGGCGTTCTTGCGGGCCGTGGAGCAGCACCCCGGCGTCTCCGTCCTGGCCTTGCTGCGCCCCGAGTCTCCGGCGAACATCGAGCGGCCCGGCGTGCACGTCGCCCGGCCCGAGTCCCTCGATCGCCAAGGCCTGCACGCGGTGATCCGCGACTTCGAGCCGGACAGCATCGTGCACTGCGCGGCGACCGGGATGGAGTTCCCGAGTACAGCCTGGTTCGACCTCATCCGGTTGAACGTCGACCTCACGGTGAACCTCTGCGAGTGCGCCGCGGCCATCCCGGGCTGCCACTTCGTGCACGTCAGCACCGGCTTGGCGTACCGGCCCCAGGGCCGCCCGCTCACCGAGGACGACCCGCTCGGCACTGGCCACCCGTACGGCGCGAGCAAAGCTGCGGCCGATCTCCTCGTCCGCTCGGCGGCCGCCGAGTTCGCGGTCCCGCTCACGCTCCTCCGCCCGTTCAGCTTCACGGGGCCCGGCGACGATCGCACGCGCTTGTTCCCGACGCTGTTGCGAGCCGCGGCGACGGGTACGCCGCTGTCCCTGTCGCCCGGCGCCCAGGTGCGGGACCACTGCTCGTCGCGGGACATCGCCGCCGCCGTGCTCGCCTCGCTCCTCCACCCGCCGTCGGCCGGGGACGACCCCCACGTCTACAACCTCGGCAGCGCGCGCACGGAGTCGCTCCGGGAGCTGCTCACCGGCATCGTGGCTGAGCTGGACATGGACGTCGACCTGCAGTTCGGCGCCCGGCCTTACCCGCGTTTTGAGCCGATGCACCTGGTCGCGGACACCCAGCGCGCCCGGTCCGAGCTCGGGTGGGCGCCGCGCCACAACTTGGCCCACGCCGTGTGGGAGCTCGCCCGCGCGAGCTTCCCGAGCATCGCCGTGCGTGAACCCCGCGAGGCCCTATGACGCCGTTGGACGTGCAGTGAGCAACGAGGTCGAGCTCACGGTTGCGCTGCCCGCCTACGAGGAGGGCCCAAACCTCGCGGTGCTGCTGCCCGTGCTGCGAGGCGTGCTCGACGGGCTCGGCGTCACCTACGAGATCGTCGTAACGGACACGCCCGAGCTGCGGGACGAGACCCCGCAGGTGTGTACTGCGAACGGCGCGCGCTACGTCCCGCGCACGGGGGGCATGCTGTACAGCCACGCCGTCACCAGCGCGATCGCGGCCTCGCGCGGCCGGTGGGTGGTGTTCATGGACGCCGACGGCTCGCACGACCCCGCGCAGGTCGGGCGCCTGTGGGCCGAGCGCCACGCGGCCGACCTCGTGATCGCGTCCCGCTACACCCGGGGCGGCCACACCGAGAACCCCGCGATCCTGATCGCCATGAGCCTCGCGGTGAACGTCGTCTTCCGCGTGGTCCTCGGGCTCACCTGCGCGGACGTGTCCAACAGCTTTCGGCTCTACCGGGGCGATGACCTGCGCGCGCTCACGTTGGAGTGCGAGAACTTCGACATCGTCGAGGAGATCCTCGTCAAGCTCTGTTTTGCGCGGCCCGGGTACACTCTGAAGGAGATCCCGTCCACCTTCGCCCAGCGGCGCTCGGGGCGCACGAAGCGGGACCTCCGCGCGTTCGCCGTCAGCTACGTCGGCACCTTGCGCCGGTTGCACGCCTTGAAGCGCGAAGTCGAGCGCGGGCGCTAGCGCGCCGCGGACGGGCCGTGTCTCCACGGCTGCACGTCGCGCTCGCTTCGGGGACGGGGTTTCCGGGCACTGGGCTTGACGCTGACGCGGTGACGGACAGCCGTCACCGCTGACGGACGTCCGACAGTCCGCTCGCCCCCTCGAACCGGCGAACGCCCGCTTTCTCGCGGCCCGGCGATTGCCGAGCGTCGCCGCCGTGTCGTGCACGGTCGAGCTGCGGGGGACCGCGGACGCGCTCCTGCGCGAGCTGGTGGCCGTGGGCGTGCCGCAGCTCGAGCGGGCGCTCCAGCGCGAGGACCACGAGCTCCCGCGGTTCGTGGCCC
>CAIMSU010000127.1 GCA_903844155.1 uncultured Pseudomonadota bacterium
AGGTGCAGCGCAAAGCCATGGATCGCATCATCAATGAGATTAGGTTGGAACCGGGGAAAGCAACGATCCACTACTCGTGGAAGGTGGAGCCGGAGGCTTATACCTACCAGGATCCATTAGGCCCGCCGTGGGGTGCTTGCGCGCGAAACGGGGGCTGGTGGGAGTGCGAGCGGGTGGGCCGGCCGAACGCCCGACATACGGTCCCGAGCCGGTAGGACGTCGGGTGAAGGCCCTCGCTCCAGGTCGGCAGGGGGGCGTGCGCATCCGAGCAATATGCGCCTCAATAGCGCATTAGGACGGGTTTTCGCTTGCGCCGGAGGGGTCTGGTGGCAGCGGGTGCTGTCACCAAATGTCACGACTGGCGCGGCTGCGCGACTCCTACCGCGTGCAAGCCCCTGTCAGGTTACATATGCCCGAACCGGATAACTCCTTGTGGGCATCCCTCGTGATCACGCTCTTCGCGATTCTGGTCGCCTGCAACCCGCCCGGTGCCGCAGTTGGGTTCGACTGTCAGGCCGATGCCGACTGTGAGCGGGGGATGGTGTGTGTCGACCGAGGCGAGGGCGACGTATGCGCCATCCCGTGTGACAGCGACAAGGACTGTCCCCTCGGAGATTGCAAGCTCATTCAAACCACCCGATGGCTGTTCTGCGCCGACGATGGGTTCTGTGAGAACAACTCGATGTGTGAGTAAGGTTGGCGCCGCGTGCTTCGTGCTTCTTTCGGGAAGCGCTTCCGTTGAAAACGGTGCTTCCCGAATAATCAGCCGCTTCCCTATGGAAGCACGGAGCCGGCGAGGCGTCCCCGCCCCGGCTGGGGCCATCTCACGGCCCCATCGCGGCCGCAAGCGCGGCCTGCAACTGGTCCCCGAGGACCTTCGCCGGAAGCAGTTCCGCCTTGGCCACAGTGCTCGGTGCGACTCCGAGGAGGTGTGCCGCCGGTCGCTGCGTGAGTCCCCGACCCGCCCTCCAGGCAGCCAGGTCCGCGCCCGTGAGCACCCGGCCCGTCACGGGCAACGCCGGACGCGGGGACTCGGGGGCGACGCAGGGCGGTGGCGCGGCGGCCGGTCGCCCGGGCGAGGCCGCGGTCGTGCGCCGGGCCGGGTGGGGGGGCCACCCGGTCGACGGCGGAGTCCACACTGGCTGCGAAGTCGGGGCGACGCGGGGTTGAGGCTCCGACCGCCGGGCCTGCGCCGGGGGTCGAGCCAGCTCGGCCGTGGGAGAGGTGCGCATCGCAGGCCGGGTTTGCGAGGACGGCCGGGCCGGCTCCGGCAACCTCGCGGTGGTCGGGCCCGTTGGTGCCGGTCGAATCGCTGGCGGCCCCGACGTCATGCGATTCGCCGGGGCCGCCGCCGCCGGGATCGTGTTCTGTGCCGGGGAGGGCGCAGCCTGCCGGGCCGGGTTCGCCGCCGCGGGGCCGGCCGCTCGCTGTTGCGGTCGAACCTCCCTCGGGCGACTCGCCGCCATCTGCATCGGGCTCGGTCGCACCTCGAATTGCTGCGCCCGCTCCGCCGCCTCGCGCTCCTCGCGCCCAGCCGCCCACGCCGCGTTCGCCACCCGCGTCTCCTCGTCGATCCGCGCCCACGTCGCCTCGGACTCCTGCCCCGAGCGATGCAACTTCTCCCTGTCTCGCTTCGCTTTCGCCTCCTTCTCCGCCTGTTCCTTCTCCGCCTTCTCCTTCGCCGCCGCCGTCGCCTTCTCGGCCGCCGCTGCCGCCTCCCGACGTCTGCGCCCGTCGACGAGCTCCTTCTTGGCCCATCGGTAGAACATCCGGCGATGGTCATGATCGTGCTTGCTGTCCACCTCGATGGAGTCGCCGGTGCGAACAAGGACGATGGCCGTCTCGCGCCCATGCTCGTCGGACAGCGCATGGTCCTCTTCGGTGATTTCGATGTCCGCGCCATCGTCATCCTCGTCGAAGATGTTGTCGTACTTATTGAACCTGCTCATTTCGTCCTTCCTTCGTCGTTGTTGCTGGTCGTTGTGGTGGTGGCCCGTTGCTGGCCCAAACTTCTTCGTTTGAGGTTGGGCCAGGTTGGGCCAGTGAATCGCCTTGCTTGAACCATCGCTATCTGCTGGCCCAACCTGGCCCAACCTTGATCATGCAATTTCGCTGCGAGGTTGGGCCGGCTCCCAGAGGTACTTCCGGCCGGCCTCGGCCCGGCGTGGCCGGAACTTGGTACACCCCAGCCGGTGCAGCATCCCGCCGAGCTTCATCGCCAGCCCGCGGTCCACCTTCTCGACCGCGATCCCGAGGCCGCAGGCGACGGCCTCCTCGACGCTGAACGAGTGCCCGACCCCGGCGACCCAGATGCCGAACCGCTCAGCGAGAGGATCGCTCTGCTCGTACACCTCGGCGGCCAGGCGCTGAGCCTTCTCCAGCCGGAACGGGAGGTGCCAACCCTCCCCGCGATCGACGCGGGCGAACGCCTCGGCCCAGAGTTGGTCGCGGGCGGCGGTCAGCCCGGCAACATCGATCCGCTTGACCGGCACCGGCCAGAACCGCCTTGCACCTGACGAATCGACGAGAAACTCGGGCTCGTTGGTCGTGGCAACGAAGAAGCACTGTCGAGGATGTGCGCCCGGAAGTCGCCCGTAGGGTGCCCGGTAGGTGTCCACCGCGCTGGTCAGGAACGCCTTCACCCGCTGCGGGTTGCGACCGCGCAGCCCCTCCATCTCGGCGAGCTCGTACAGCCACACGCCGTCGAGGTTCTGCATGCAGTCCTTCGAGCGGAGGTCCAGGGGCGTATCGGCGAAGAAGCTCGGGTTCGGCATGAGCGCCTTGCACGCGGAGGACTTGCCGACGCCCTGCTCGCCCGCCAGGACCAGCACAGTGTCGAGCTTGCACCCCGGCTTCCGAACCCGCGCTGCGCCGCCGACGAGCCAGGCCCGCGACATTTCGCTCGTCAGCTCGTCTTCTGGCGCTCCGAAGTAGGTGATGAGCATGGCCGGGAGCCGCTCCACGCCGTCCCAGGTGAGCGTCGTCTCCCAATCGAGGACCGGGTGAAAGCTGTTCTCAGCCGCCACGGCGGACAAGCACTCGACCATGAGGTCCTTCGACGGGTTGAGGCCGTACACCTCCTCTGCCCAGCAGGCGATGTGCGTCAGGTCGCGGTCGGTGATGCCGTCGCCGTCGACGAGGATGGCGTCACGGAAGCGGTCGAGGCGGATTCGCCCCGACCATCGAGGATCAGCGCGGAGGATGGTGAGCATCGTTCGCCGCGTTGCGCGGGGCTTCTTGCCGGGACCGATGCCGAGCGAGAGGAGGACGTCGTCGTCGGGAACGTCGAGCACGCGGACCTGGGCGACCTGTTCGGCGGGG
>CAIMSU010000128.1 GCA_903844155.1 uncultured Pseudomonadota bacterium
ACGAACCCCGCCAGCCGGCGAGTACGCCGCCTGTCACGGTTCGTGCGCGGAACGGCGGGCTGGGGGGCCATTGCTCTCGCCAATCGCGCGCTTTCAGCCACTTACGAGGTGAATGTTTGCCCAGCGCCAGCAATGGCCCCCAGCTCTCCAGCGCCCTTCGCGCCCGCAGCGGCGTGAACGCGGCGACGTTCGCCCGCGCGATCGCGAGCGTTCGCCCATCCCTGCTCGCGGTCGGCGCGACCCGCTCCCTCACCCTCGCCCTTCGTCGAACCATCCCGGGCCTGCCCCGCGCCCTGCCCGTCTACGAGCTCCGCGCCGAGTCGACACGGCTTTTCGGCACCCTGCACCCGGTGGAGCCCCGCGGGTTCTACCTTGAGAGCGAGCTGCCCGTTCGCGGGTTCTACCCAGATCTTCCCTGATTCTTTCACGAGCTGCGCCCGGCCGGGTTCCTTGGCCGCCTGGCACAGCGGCAGCACCCCGAGCTCGCTCGGGCGGTGTTGGGCCTGGGCGTGCCGGGGTCCTTGGCTGCCGGCGAGCAGCCAACACCGGCCCCTTCGGTCCGGTGTTGGCTGTTTATTCTCGTCGCGCCTTGGCTTTCGAGCAACTGCGCGTGTTCGTGACCTCCCTTGACCCGTCCACACCTGCGCAGGTTCCGGCGAGCGCGACCGCTGCTGACCGCGTCGAAGGCACGCTTCGTGCGGGGCACGAAGTCGCGCCTTCGACTTGGCCACCCGAAATTCGTCGCCACGCGGGTCGACGAAGACGGCGCCGTGCCGGTCCTGGTGAAGTTCTCGCCGCAGGGCGTCGACGGGGGGGCGCGCCGCACCGCGGACTTGCTGCGCTGCGAGCACCACGCGCTCGCGTCGCTCCGCCTCGCGGGGATCGCCGCAGCGCAAACGGCGGTCATCGAGGCGGATGGACGCGTGTTTCTGGAGGTGCAACGGTTTGATCGACGGGGAGGCGGCCGGGTTGGGGTCGTCTCGCTGCTCGCGCTCGCCCCGCACGCGGGGTGTGACCTGGACAGCTGGACGCGAGCGGCGGATGGCCTCCTGGAGTGCGGGGCGATCAGCACCGCGTCGCACGAGCGCATCCACTGGCTCGAGCGCTACGGCGAGCTGATCGGCAACACGGACCGGCACGCGGGAAACCTGTCGTTTGGGTTCGACGAGGGCGTCGTCGGGGAGCTGACACCGGTGTACGACATGCTGCCGATGGGGTACGCCGTGCGAAACGGCGAATTCCGGACGGCGGCGCTCACACCGCCGAGCCCAACACCGCGCTTGCCGGGGGGCGTGGCGACAGGCCTGGGCCGCGGCTGAGGCGTTCTGGACGCGCGTCGTGGACGACGAGGCGATCCACCCGGAGCTTCGATCCGTCGCGGCCGAGAACGCCGGTTCGCTCCGGGCCGGTCGGCCGGCCTTGGACCGGCTGGCGTGACCGGTGTGGCCCTGCGGGAGCGCGGCTACGACCCCCACGCGCCGTCCAGGTGCACCTGGAGGTGGCCGCCGATCCCGGCGCTCGCATCCGTCGTTCAGCCCGTGTCCTGGGGCCTACCGCTGCTCGACCGCCACCCGCCCATCCATTCCCGGCAAAGCCGTCAGGAAGTCGGCGCCGTCGGCGTGCCCAGCGACGGTCTCGGCGAAGAACGCCGTCGCGATGGAGGCAGACAGGGCGCGGCCGTCGGCGGCCGGCATGTAGGTGAACGCCTGGCCGTTGGTCTGGCGTGTGCCGTCGCCACAGCCGGCGCTGAAGTCGACTGCGGGATCGCCCGAAGCGGTCGTGGCGGTGATCCCGTCGAGGTCGCTGGGGGAGTAGTGGCCGGCGTCCGCAAGCGTCGCCAGCCACGCCGACCCAGGCGCCGCCGCGTAGTTGGACTCGATCAGCACGTTCCCGGCGGTGCCGACGCTGTTGTCCTCCGCGAGCTCCTCAAACAGTACCGGCTCGGTGAGGTTTGCCATCGAAACCCCCGACAGCAGCGGGTTTTCCGGGGGCGCGCCGACGAACATGCCCGCCAACAACGGTTGCCCGGTCGCGGGGAGGTCCTGAAGGACCATGCCCGCCGTCACCGCGCCAAAGCTGTGCCCGAACACGCCGATGCGGGTCGGATCGACGGTCAGCTTGGCAGCCAGATGGCCGTCGACGGCCTGCTCGATCGCATAGTCCAGGTCCCCCTCCCGCAGTGCGAGCGTGGTGGTGTCGAGGCCGAGCGCGGTGCCGGCGATGGCGTCAAACAGCGTGTTTCCGGTATGGTCCGGCGCGACGACCACGAACCCCCAGCTCGCCAGGCGCTCAGCAATGGTGACGGTCGAGAACCGGGTGCAGTCGTGGCAGTGCGACATCGCGATCAGCGGCCAGCCGCCGTCGCTTTCGAGGGGGTCGGCGAGGACGTCCGCGGTGACGGCCGTGGTCGGGCAGCCGGAAGGCGCGGCGTCGAGGAGGTCGCCGTAGACGGTGCGATCCGCTGGGTGGGTCACGAGATCGAGGATCGAGCCGGGGGCGGCTGCGGAGGCGGTCGCCGGGAACCACACCTCGACAGGCACGGAGCGGGAGCCGCCCTTGCCATCGTCCCGGGACGCGAGCACGGTGCGGCGGCCTACCCCGTAGCTGCCCGGCTGGGAGTAGTCGGCGGGAGATGAGGAGGAATCACCGCGCTTGTCGCCGGTGGGCGCGCAGCCGGCGAGGGCGAGGGCGAGGAGCAGGGACTGGCCGGGCGAGCTGGACATCGGCGGTGCCTATCGTGCGTAGGTGCGTGACGGTCGAGCGACACGCCCAGCAAACCCGAGCCCCGCCCCGCCGCCCGGAGGCCGCCGCGATGCGGAGCAGTCGCCCAAAGGAGCCCGCGCAAACGCCGATCGCTACGGCGACGTCAGCTTGCCGCCCGAGGGCCCGGTGCAGGTGTGGCAGCCGTTGCAACCGCCCGCCGCGACGGCTGTCACCATGGTCCGACTGCCGCCGTTCGCGTCCACCTCGGCGCCGATGGGGAAGGTGAGCGCCTGCGAGGTGTAGAAATTGCCGGCGGAGTTGGTGGTGAGCGTGACGACGTTGCCGCTCGCGTCGGTGATCTTCACGGTCGCGCCGGAGAGGGGCGCGGTGCCGGCGAGGTCGGAGAATGCCGTGCCCGCCGCGGTGAACGTGGACTGTTCACCCCCGCCGCCGCCGTTGCCGGAGTGGCAGGACAGGCAGTCCGAGCCGGGGAGCATCGAGCCGCCCTCGCCATCGCAGGTGTTGGCGGTGCAGTTCTCGTTGGCGGAGTTGCAGGTGCCGGTGTCGCTGCTGTCGCCGTTGCCGTTGGCGGGCGCGCAGCCGAGCAGGGTCAAAAGCAGCGCCAGGGGGGCGAGCGAGCGGGAGACGGTGAGCAGGTTGGGCATGTGGGATCCTCGTCCACAGTCTGCCCACGGTGAGCTGCGTCGTGGGTGAGAAGTCCGTTAGAGAGGCGCCTGCCATGCCCCTCCGCACCCTCGTCCCGCTCGCCCTCCTCGCCGGCTGTTGCACGCCAAAGCACGTCGTCGTGACCGACATCGACGAGACCATCACCACCCAGAACGCCGAGTGGGACTCCGAGATCGCCGACCCGACCTACGACCCCGCGATGCGCCCGGACGCGAACACGCTGATGCAGGGCTACGCGGACGACGGCTATACCGTGATCTACGTCACCGGCCGGTACTCGGGGCTCACGCTCTCCAACGGTGAGACGGCGACGGACGCGACGGCGGCCTGGCTGCAGCGCCACGACTTCCCGTACGCGTCCAACAACCTGTTCCTGGCGTCCACGGACAACATCTTCGGCGACGCGCTGACCGCCTACAAGGCAGGCATCGTCGAGCAGTTCACGGCCGCGGGCTGGACGACCGACTGGGCCTACGGGAACGCCTCCACGGACATCGACGCGTACCTGCAGGCCGGCGTGGCGTCCGACCACATCTTCCTGGTCGGCAGCCTCGCGGGCACGATGGGCGTGGCCGGGATCACGGACAGCGATGCGTACACCAACCACATGGCGACGCAATTGCCGTTGGTCACGCCCGTGACGTGCGCGAGCTGATCGCGGCTACAGCGCCCCGATCGCCCGGGCGTTCTCGGCGAGCACCTTCACGGTACGGTCGATCTGGGCGCTGGTGTGAGCGGCGTTGACGATGAACCGGATGCGGCCCTCGTTCACGCCAACGGCCGGGAACACGACCGGCACCGAGTACACGCCGTTCAGGTACAGCCGCGCGCAGAGGCCGTACAGCTTTTCGAGGTCCGGGACGTACACGGGGATGACGGGCGACTGGCTGGTGCCGAGGTCGAAGCCTTCGGCGATGAGCTTGGCGCGCATCTCGGCGTTCTTGGCGTGCAGGGAGGCGATGAGGCCGGGGTCGCTCTCGATCTCGTCGAGCGAGGCGAGGATGGTGGCGGCGTCCGGCGGGGAGAGGCAGGCCTGGAAGATGTACGGGGTCGCCGTTGCCTGGAGCAGCGTGCAGAAAGGCGCCGCAGACGCGAAGAACCCGCCGACAGAGGCGGTGGCCTTGGAGAACGTGGACATGATGAAGTCCACCTTGTCGGTGACGCCCATCTCCTTGCAGTAGCCGCCGCCGCCCTCGCCGTAGAAGCCGAAGGTGTGGGCCTCGTCGACGTAGAGGTAGAACTTGAACTCGTCCTTCAGCGCCGCGATGGCTTTGAGGGGCGCGAGGTCGCCGCTCATCGAGTAGGCGCTCTCGATCGCGACGAACACGTTTTCGTGGTGCGGGCTGTACTTCCGTAGCTTGTCCGCGAGGTCTTCCACGTCGTTGTGCTTGAAGGCCAGCCACTTCTTGCCGCCGAGCTTCACACCGTCGATCATGCTCGAGTGCGATTCGCGGTCGAGGAGGATGAGGTCTTTCGGGCCGGCCAACGCCGAGAGGGCGCCGAGGTTGGTCGTGTAGCCGGTGGGGAAGAGGATCGCGCGCTCCATCCCGACCATCTTCGCGACCCGCCGTTCGATCTCCCGGTGCATCGTGTTCAGGCCGCCCGACGGTGCGGAGGTGCCGCAGCCCGTGCCGTACTTGAGCGTGGCGGCGCGGGTCTTTTCGATCACCCGCGGGTTCCGGTTCAGCCCCAGATACAGGTTCAGCGACCAGACGATGCACTCGCGCCGTTCGCCGGTCGTTCCCGACATGATCGAGGCCACCGTGTCGCTGCCGCGCTCGGTGTAGAGGTCCGCCGAGAACATGTGCTTGAGCGCCTGTTCTTCCTTGATGCGGTGGAGTTCGGTCGCCACGGCCATCACGTCGGTGATGCCGGCGCGCCCCATCTCCGTGCGTACCTGGCCGAGGATCCGTGCGCCGATGGCCTTGAAGCCGTTTGTGACCGCGTGTGCGAGCTTGGCGTCGATCTCAGGCGTGACATCGCAGAACTCGACCGCGAAGCCGTCGGTCCGGTCGCCGAGCTGCACCGACCGGACCACCTGGCCGAGCACCTTCACCGGCTCGGCGTCGACGACGTGGATCGCGACGTTGATCCGGGTCCCCGCCTCCATTTCGCCTTTCAGCAGGCAACCGCCGACCGAGAGGTTGACGACCTGGAACGCGTGGTCGGTGAACTCGGTGTACGCCTCGCCGGTGGCGGAGATGCGGGCGTGGATACGAGGAAAAGCCATGGTTCGATCCTTGTTGCCGGTCGGTGGCGACCGTTGGGGAGGAGGGGTGCGCTGGGGGCCGGACGTCGCGACGGTATCAGGTTCCGGCGACGTAATTCACGAGCTTCTCGATGGTGTCGTGCTCGGTGACGAGCACCGATGGCACGTCGCGCCCGGCCAGCAGGCCGATCTCGTACGCGATGTTCACGCCGGCGAGCGAGTCGACGCCGTGGCGGTGGAGGGACTCGCTGTACTTCAATCGCTCGGGGGCGATCTCGGCGCATTCTGAGACGATCGCGACGACACGTTCGCGGAGCTCGTCGCGGGTCAGCTTGGAGGCGGGGTTGGACACTGCGAAACCTGGGGTTTGGGGTGGCGCGCGGGAGGGGTCCGCGGATGGCTCAGTGGATGAGTTCCAGCGTGCCGGTGAGCATGCCGTTTTTGGAGGCAGATCGCTGGATCTTGCCGCTCGTCGTCTTGGGGATCGTTCCTTGCTTCACCAGCTCGACGCGATGCACGCGCAAGCCGTGCACTTCGGAGATCGCGTTGCGGATCGAGCCGATGACATCGTCCGCCGCCTCCACCGTCATCTGCGGGACCTCGGCGACGAGCCCGACGCGCTCCTCACCGCCCTCCTCAAAGGCAAACGCTGCGACGCAGCCCGGCCGGATCAGCGTGCACGCGTCCTGGGCTGTGTATTCGAGGTCCTGGGGGTAGTAATTGGCGCCGCGGATGATGATCATGTCCTTGAGCCGGCCGGTCACGAAGACCTCGCCGTCGTACAGGAAGCCGAGGTCGCCGGTTCGGAGGTGGGGCGTCTCCAGCGTCGTGCCGCCGGAGCCCGCCATCGACGAGCCTGCGGGGATCGCGGCGAGCTTCGCCCGAAGCTTGTCCTCGGTCGCCTGATCGTTGCCGTAGTAGCTGACCGCGACGGACGGCCCCGAGACCCAGATCTCGCCGACTCCGGTCGTCTGCCGGGGGATGCGCGTCTCGGGGTCGACGATGACGACGTTCATGCCGAATCCGGGGATGCCGCAGCCGACCGTCTGCCGGCCGAGGCCGTCCGGGACGACGCTGACGACGTGCTGCTCGAGCTTTGCCTCGTCGACCGTCAGGATTCGCGGCTCGCGCGACCAGTGGATGGCGGCGACCTTGCAGGTGCACTCGGACAGGCCGTAGCCGGGCGAGAACGTGCGCGACCGAAACCCGGTGCTCGCGAACCGGGCGTTGAACCGCTTCATCGTCTCGGCGCGCACGGGCTCCGCAGCCGTGAGGCCCATGCGCCAGTTAGACAGGTCCAACTTGGCGATCTCCGCGTCCGTCAACTTCCTCGCCGCCAGCTCGTAGATGAAGTTTGGGCCGCCCGAGTGCGTGGCCTTGTAGTCGCTCATCGCCTGCAGCCAGACCTGCGGGCGCTGGATGACCTGGATCGGTGACATCTGGACGGACAGGAACCCGCCGATCACGGGCGCCAGGATGCCGTACAGCAGGCCCAGATCGTGGAACGCCGGGAGCCAGTTCACCGAGACGCTCTGCGGGTCGTGCTGCCAGTCCTGGTCGAGGTAGGCGACGTTGTGGACGACGTTGCGGTGGGTGAGGGTCGCGCCCTTCGGGTCCGCCGTCGAGCCGGAGGTGTACTGGATGAGGCAGATGTCGTCGAGCTCCGGCGGGGGCGGGAGTTCGACGTCGTCGCCGACGGGGGGGACGTCGTCTGTGCCGATGCAGACCATCTGGGAGAACGCCTCGTCCTCGGCCACGGCTGGCTTGATGGCCGCGAGGATCTCCGCCGTCGTCAGCACGAAGCGGGGGCGCGAGTTGTCCACGATGGTGCGCAGACGAGCGAGGCTGCGTGCGGGTTTCAGCGTGTTCAGCGGGGGCGCTGGGACGGCGACGGCGCCCATGAGCGCGCAGCCGAGGAACCCGTACATGAAGTCCATGCCGGGCGGGTACAGCAGCAGCACCCGGTCGCCGGGTTTGCCGTTCTGAAGCATCAACGCTGCGATTGCGCGGGCGCGCTGCCGCAGCTCCCCGTACGTGCAGGTGATCGGGCCCTTGGGGTCGCCCAGATACACGAACGCGAGCTTGTCGGGCGTCTCGGCGGCGCGGCGATCGAGCGCGATCTTGAGCGGCTCGACGCGGTTGGGGTCGGCGGACATCGTCATTCGGTGACCTCGATCATGATGTAGGTGATGTCGTCTTCCTGTTCCTGGCCGACGAGCATAAGGTTGAGCTCGGCGCCAAAGTGGGTGCAGGCCTCGGCGATCGGGCGGGCGGACTCGGCCGCGAACAGCTTGGACGTCAGCCTGTTGCCGAGCATCCGGCCGTTCTTCTTGAGCTCCAACACCCCGTCCGTGCAGAGCATCAGCCGATCCCCAGGGCCGATGGGGGAGGATGCAGTGCCGACCGTGAACACGTCCTTGGTGCCCAGCGTGGTCCCGGCTGCGTTGAGCACCGAGCTCTTGCCCGCGTGGATGAGGTAGACCTCGGGCCCACCGGCGTTCCACCAGGACAACGTGCCTTTTGCGGGGTCGATCACCGCCATGGACATCGTCATGTGGTAGCCGCTGAACGTCTTGACCCGGGCGTGCAGGTGGGCGAGGAGCTCGGGGGGCGAGGCGTTCGGGAAGATCTCGCAGACCACGTGGAACGCGCCTGCGACCGCGCTTGTCACCATCGCGGGGCCCGCGCCGTGCCCGCTCACATCGCCGAGCACCAGGATCGTCGAGCCGTCCTCACGCGTGTGTTGCCACCACCAGTCGCCGCCGCACTGGGCCGCAGCCTGGTAGAACCCGGCGCCGCGGATCCCCGGGCCGTCGAACGCGGCGTGCTTCGGGAGCAACAACGTCTGGACGACGCTCATGATCTCAAAGTCCTTGGCGAGGGCCAGGCGCTCGCTCTCGATGCGCGCGGTGCGGGCCGTCTCCACGGCGATGGCGATGTGGTTGGACACGCCAAGCAGCAGGTTGACGTCGTCCTCGGTGAACATGCCCTTTGCGAGCCGGCTGTCGAGGTACACCACGCCGATCAGGCGATCGCGGACCATCAGGGGCGCGGCGATGATGCTCCGCAGGCCGTACGCGAGGATGGACTTGGACCCGAGCGCCTCGCCATCCTCGCTTCCGGTGAGCACCACCGGCGCCCGGGTTTCGATCACTTTGCGCACGATGGTCTGGCTGATCTTCTCGGTGCCCGCCCCGGTCGAGGCCTTGAGGACAAGCTCCCCATCCTCCGTGAGCAGGAAGAACATCGCGCGCTCGGCGCCGAGCACCTTGATCAGCTCGGCGAGGGCGTTCTGCGCTTGCGTGTCCGGGTCCAGCGTCGAGCCGGAGGCCAGGCTGACCTGCAGCAGGGCGTCCGCGTAGCGTTGGCTCTGGTTCAGCGTTGCCGCCATGGCCGCGCCCGTCTGCGTCTGCCCGTGCGTGGATGGCGCAGCCTTCTCCTCCTTGAGGTTGAACTCCGCTCGCAGTTGCCGCACTTTCTGACGCCACTTCTCCGTGTTCGCCAGCTCCAGCGCCTGCCCTGCCCAGAACGCGGCGACGGCGTCGCGCATGTCCGCGGCCAGCCGCGCCTTTTCGAGCGCGACGTAGAACAGGCCACGCCGACTTCCGCACTTCGTGGCGGACTTCTCCGCGGCCGCGAGCAGCCGCTTTGCCTTGCGATGGTGGCCGTCCGTGCGCGCGAGCACCGCCTTGAAGAGGAGCGCGTGACAGGCGAACACTGGGACCATCGCCCGGAGTGAGAGGCCGAATGCCTCATGCGCGAACTTCTGCCGGGCGGCGATCCGCTCGGGCGCGGCTTTATCAGCCTTTATCGCCAGGAACTGGTTCATGCGCGCGTAGCCCGCGAGCACGCGCGCGGCGTTGGAGTAGTAGTCCTCGCTCAAGAGCTGCTGGAAGCCCGCGATCTGCTCGTCCACAGCCGGGCTCGTGTCCTCCCGGTCCGCAAGCACTTCGAGGCTGGCGATGCAGCGCGCGAGCCCGACGTACACGGTCTTCGAGAGCGGCTGGAAGCGCTGTTCGAGGTCCTCCCACAGCGGCTGGGCCTCGGCGATCTGCCCGGATACCATCAGCTCGCAGTAGAGCACGCTCATGGTGTTGTAGCGGAACATGAGGTTGTTCGTGCGATCGAGCTGCGGAAGGCTCGCGCGGATGTGGTCGATGGCAGCGGTCGTGAGGCCGCCGTGCAGGAACGAGTACGCCTGCTCCGTGATCATCATCGCCTGGTACCAGGAGCCGGGCACGTTTCGATCGAGGCCCGGCAGCGCCTCCACGAGCATCTGGTTTCCCTTCACCAGGTCTCCCGCCCATTTTGTCCCGACAGCGTGGTAGGCGCGGGCGACGGAGAGCGCGGCGGTGTCGCCAAGCTCCTCGGCCATCTTCATGCCCTTTCCACAGTAGTAATCCACCATCTTCGACAAGCCGGCGAGGCCGAGCACCGCGCCATACACGCTGTTGGTGATCGCCGCATCGCCCGTCTTGCCGAGGAAATGCACGTTCAGGAAGTCACGCACGATGAACTGGCCCATCAGCACGGGCTTTCCCTGGAACAACGCGATCATGCTCCCGGTGTAGTGGAGCTGCGAGAGGGTGGTTCGACGCTCCCGTGCCTCGCCCCTGGCGCTCCCGTACCCGATACCGGTGAGGGCCAGGAAATTGCCCAGGCTGACGGCCCACAACATGGTCACGATCTGGACGACCAGGCTGGTCGGATACGGCCGGCCGAGGACCCGGAAGGCCTCATACAGCGAGGTCAGCGCGTCGTCGTTCCGGCCCTGACTGGCGTAGGAGAGGGTGAGCAGGTTCTGCAGCCGGAAGCGGTCCTGCTGCGTCTGCGCGCGCTTGAGCGCCTCCTGCAGGTGCCCGAACGCGGCGTCCAGGCGGCCGGTCATGGCGCAGGCGCGCCCGAGGCCTTCAAGCAGGCGCATGGCCACAGCCTCGAACATCCCGGCGGGGCCGGCCAGCTCGCGCGCGCGGTCGAGGAGCGAGAATGCTTCTTCGTTGGCGTGTTCGTCGAGCGCTTGCAGGCCAGCCGCGAGGTTGCGCTCGCAGGCACGCTTCGGGTTCTTCGCCACGTGGCCCTGCGCATAGTGCCGGGCAATGGCGTAGAGTTGCTCGTTGTCGCCCGTCCGTTCGGCGTCAGCGTCCAGGGCCTCGGCGATCGCCTGGTGGGTGTCCCGACGCTGATCGTCGGACAGGCGCTCGATCGCCGCGGCGCGTACCCGATCATGGACGAACGCGTACACGTCGCCGCCCACGTGTTCGATGAGATCAGCGCGTACCATCTCATCTTTCGCAGCATCCACCCGGGCCGGCGGGGTCTGCATGACGCGCCCGACGAGACCGAGGCCAAAGCGCGCGCCGACGATCCCCGCCACGCCCGCAAACGCCGCCGTCGCCCCGGTCACGGCTTGAAGCCGTCCGACCATCAGCTCCATCACGTTTTTCGAGAGCGTCGCCCCGTCCAGCGCCCCCGGCTCGGCCACCCAGCGGCCCGCGACCGGAAGGACGAGGCCGCCGTCGAGGAGCGCGCGCAGGTACTGCCCGATCGCGAACGGGTTGCCGTGCGTGAGCGTGGTCAGCTTGTCGATGAGCTCGTCGTCCAGAGGCTTGCCGCCGAGGCGCGCGGCGACGAGCTCGGTGACGGCCTTCTTCGAGAGTGGTCGGAGCTCAATCTTTGCCGTGAGCCGACCGCCGAGGGCGTCGATGTAGTGCTGCGCGGCGGTCCGGTCGGCGGCGCCGGTGCGGGCCGTCGAGATGAGGAGGAGGTGGGAACCTGCGCCTCCCTTGGCAATTCCGCCGGCGATGCGGGCCACGACCTTCTGGCTCCCCTCGTCCAGCCACTGCACGCCGTCGATGGCGAGCACGGCGGGCCGCCCGGCGACGCCAAGGTTGCGGAAGAACGCCGCGACGACCTCAAAGTAGCGTTGCTGCTCGGCGTCCGGGTCGAGGGCACGGATCTCCGGGGTCTCGCCGATGATGCGCGCAAGGCCGCTGGAGAGCCGCTTCACAAGCCCACCGAACTGACCCGCGGCCTTGCGAATCTGCTCGATCGCCGGGCCGCGCTCGGCCTCGGGCGCGCGGAGCACCGCGGCGACGTACTGGTCGACAGCCTCGCGGAGCGCCCCGAACGGCACCGTTTCACCCTGCTGGCATCGCCCGGAGAGGAGGATCGCGTGCTCCTGGTCGACGACGACGCCGAGCTCCTGCATCATCCGCGTCTTGCCGCTGCCTTCTTCGCCCTCGACGTGCACAAACGCCGCCGTTCCCGTCGCTGCGAGCTGCACCATCGCCCGGAGCCGCCCGACCTCGGCGTCGCGTCCCACGAGCGCGATCTCCTGCTCGGTGAGCCCGGCGCTGTCGTCGGCGCCGAGCGTCAGCGCGCCATGGCCAGCCTCCTCATTGAGCTTGTCGAGCGCCAACAAGTCTGCGGCGAGGCCCCTGGCGCTCAGGTAGCGGTCGTCCGGGTCCTTCGCCAACAGCTTCGTGACGATCGCCGCCATCGCGGCCGAGATCTCGGGAACAAGCTCCCGTGGATCGGGCGGTGCGACGGTGGCGAGGAGATGGAGGAAGTCGGCCGACGCCTCGGCGACCAGCGGGGGCCGCCCGGTGAGGCACTCGAAAAGCGAGGCGCCGAGGGCATAAAGATCGGCTGAAGCACCGACGGTGCGCTTGATCACCCCGAGCTGCTCAGGCGCCGCGTAGTTCAGGGTGCCGACGACTGCATCCGAGTCCGATGCCCCGCTCACCAGCCCAAAATCGATCAACTTCACGCCGCCGGTGCTCGTACGGACGATGTTCGCCGGCTTGATGTCGCGATGCACCATGCCGAACTTGTGAACTTCAACCAGCGCAGATGCGACCGCGGCGCCCAGCGTCGCGACCTCCGCCTCGGTGAGCTTGCCGCGTTCGAGGTCCTTGTCGACGCTGTCGCCGTCGAGCAGGTCCATCACGATGAACGGGCGTTCGTCGTACTCGCCGACCTCGTGCACGCGAACCAGGCATGCGTGGTCGAGGCGCGCGAGCGCGGCCGCCTCGCGACGGAATTGGAGGAGGACGTCGAGCGCGTCGCCCCCGGGCTGTTCGGTCATCCACTTCAGCGCGTAGGTGCCGCCGCCACGGGTGACCTGGTAGACGACGCTCATCGCGCCCTCGCCCAGCTTTGGTCCGATTTCGTAGCCTTCGATCTCCGGCGGCGTCATTCGGGCGCCTCAAGGTGCTTCACGGTGTGGTCGGGCGGGGGCTTGAGCTCCTCCGTGTTCGCGGGGATGTCGCCGACGTAGAGGATGCGATCACGCCCGGTCCGCTTCGCGGCGTACAACGCCCGGTCTGCTGCCTGGATCAGCTCGCTCGCCGTCGTGCCGTCCGCGGGGCAGATGGCGATTCCTCCGCTCGTCGTCGTCAGCAGCGCGCCCGCGCGGACCCGTTCGTGGACGCGCTCGATCACGCGGGCGGCGACCACGCGCGCACCCTGGATGGAGTTCCCGGCGATCAGCATGGCGAATTCCTCGCCGCCGAACCTCGCCACCACGTCCTGATCGCGGCCTGACCCGCGCAGGACCCGGGCGAATTCCTTCAAGGTCTCGTCGCCACCGGCATGCCCGTAGGTGTCGTTGACGTTCTTGAACTTATCAAGATCAAAGAGGATCATCGCCAGCATCGACCCGCCGTTCAAGGCCGGCACCAGTCGCTCGGCGAGGCGCTTATCGAAGTAGCGTCGATTGAACAGGCCGGTCAGCCCGTCCGTCTGGGAGAGGACACGTTCCTTCTCCAACGCCTCCTTGGAGCTCGCCGTTGTTTGCGCCAGCTCCTGCGAGAGCAGCTCCCGTTGTGCGCGCTCGGCGTCCAGGAGCCGTTTGTACTGCTCCTGCATGTTGCTCTCGGCCGTCACGTCGCGGTACTGTTCCATGGCGCCCCACACGACGCCATCCGCATCCATCAACGGGATCGCGACGATGTGCAGCCGGAGCGCTTTCCGGGTGGCCTGCACCTCGTCCACTCGCGTCGGCTTCCCGCTCTCCATGCTCCGCTTGCCGACGCAGCCATCCTCGCAGCTCTGCAGCCCAAAATGCTCGTGGCACATCCCCGCCATCTTGGAGCGTTCGAACTCCCTTGCTCGCCAACCGGTCAGGTGGACGTAGGCCGCGTTGCTGTACACGACCCGCATCTCGCGGTCGACGATGACGCAGGCGTCCATCCCGGCGTCCACGAAGGAACGAATCAACGCGGGGATGTCGGCGATGCTGGGTTCGGGGGGCACAACGTGTAGCCTATCGCAGCGTTGCGGCTGCGGCTAGCTGGAGAACGAGCCGTAGGTCGCCGGCATGTCGTCGAACTCCATCGTTCCGCCGCACTTCGGGCACGGGGCATCTTCCGGGATCTCCTTGGATGCCCCGGGTCCGAGCTCCAGCGGGTGATGGACTTCGTTCCGGCACGATGGGCAGTAGTACGGCAACATCACGGAGCGCACGGAGCCGGAGCCGCGGAAGTTGGCGATGGTGTTCAGCTGGCGGACGATCGCCGGGGAGCAACGCACGAGTTCAAACGTTCGCTCGGCGTCCGCCAGCTTTCGGACGAACAAGATCCACTCTCGCACGCCGCAGGAGTTGATCTGGTCGACACCCGCGAGGTCGAACGCCAGCTCCCCGGGCCCGTCCATCGCGGCGAGGGTGCGGAGGTCGGCGTCCTCGGTGATCGCCCCGGTCAACACCACCAAGCGCTTTTCATCCGGGAGTTGCTCGACTTTCCACTGGAGATTCTTCATGCGCTGCCTGGGGTGACGAAGATGTTGAAGGACTTGCCGGCTTCGGTGAAATTTCGGTAGCCGCCACTAACATCGATGAGCCCGATCATCTCGGTCCGAACGCCGCGGTCGAGGTTGATGATCAGGTGGGAGAGCGAGTCGAGGATCTGGAAGAACCCCAGTCCGGCGCCGCCGGTGCCCTCGCTCACCTGATCGGTCCCTGCTCGGAAGCCCTTGGCGAGGTAGTCCTGCACCTGCTTCGGCTCCAGCGAGCCGAACGGGTCGGTCGCCGAGATGCCGAAGCGGTGACCGTCGTAGCAGAACTGGAACTCGATCTCCTGGCCGGGTTCGAGCGCGACGGACTGGGTGCGCGGGCGGCTGGAGTAGAGGCGGGTGCCGTCGGGGCCGACGGGGGCGTTGTAGAGCGCGTTTATCAGGTACTCGTCCGCGACGTTCCGGATCAGCATCCTCAAGCGGTTGGGGATGCCGAGCACGCCGACGAACTCGGTGATGGTGTTGAGGGCCCAGTTCTTCTCCGCCGTCGTGGTGACCCGCAAGGTGTGGGCGGAAACGGTGGGCGCGAAGTATTTTCTCATGCCGAAGATGTCGCCGTTGCGCAGCTTCTGGACGGTGACGAGCAGGTCGTTGTCGTTCACGCCGCTGCCGTTGATCACGACCATGTTCGTGAGCGCGTGCGAGCCGAAGAGCTGCGCGAAGTCATGCTTGGCGCGCTTTTCCGAGAGCAGGAGGAGCGTCGGGCCGTGCCCATCCGCGGTGAACTCGGTTGCGAGCCGGGCGCGCTCGGCGGGCATCCGGGTATCGTAGTGAACCGCGACCAACGACGCGGGAGGCAGGCTGCCGACCTGCTCAAGCGAGTCGAGCAGGATGACCTCGCCGATCGCGCGGCGGAGGCCCCGAACAAGCTCGGCGAGCTCTTCTGCGTCGCCCGAAAGGAACGCGATGGACTTGCCCCCGTCGAACACGGGGAGGACGGAGGACCGCGGGCTCGCTGGGTGCATGGTTCCAGAGTACCCCGGGCGTCCTCCGCCGCAAGTCCCGGGCCCGATAGAATTTCGACAGATCCCGGTACCTGGGGGATTCCCCGTAGTCCAACCTTCGCGAAATCCCAGGAAAGATTTTGCGGCTGGCACTCGATGACGCGAGCCAGCCTGCGTCTCCGTGCGGGCGGGTTGGCGCGATCCGGCTACGTTGCCGCCCGCAACACCCGTGTCTACCACGCTCACACCCGACCCCGCCGCACGGAAGAGGCTCTTTCGAGCGGCGCTGATCCACGCCCTCGACCAGGTCTGCGGCGCCGTTGGCGACGAAGCTCGCGACTTCCTGTACGCCGAAACCACCCTCGCGGATGTCCCGGTTGGCGCGACCCTGTACCAGCAGGGCGACATCGGCGAGACGATGCACATCGTCCTCACCGGCCGGCTGCTTGTCTCCGTGCAGGAGCCAACCGGGCCGAGGGTGGTCGCGCGGCCGCAGCCGGGTGACGTGGTGGGCGAGGTAGCGTTGTTCGCGGGGAATCCTCGGGCAGCCAGCGTGGTGGCGCTTCGGCATTCCACCCTCGGGGTCGTCCCTCGCGCGGCGATCGAGGCGCTCGCCCAGCGACAGCCGGAAGTGTTCACGAACCTCGCCCGCCTGATGCTGGACCGGTTGAGCAACCGTCGCGGCCACATCGGCGAGCGCACCGGCGCGCGCACGTTCCTCGTGGTCCCCGTCGGCGACCCTGCACCCGACCCGCGGCCGGCGTTCGACAGCCTGGCGCGGGGGCTCGCCCCCTACGGGCGTTCGATCTGGCTCGATGCCCAGAAGGCCCGCGCGAAGGCCGACGCAGAGGGAGCCGTGGAGTACGGCCGATGGTTTGATGACTGCGAGCGGGAGTACGATTTTGTCTTCCTCTTCGCCGATGGTCCGTCGCCCGGCCACGCCTCTTCCTGGGCGGAGCGGTGCTTCGGGCACGCCGACAAGGTCCTGCTCCTCGGGCAAGCTGACGCCGGCCCGGCCGTTGGGCCAGCCGAGCAATGGCTGCGCGAACGGGTGCTTGGCGCGGGTCTACACGCCGTGCAATGTGAGCTCGTCCTGCTCCATCGCGCGGGTGCGATGCCGAAGGCCACGCGAGCCTGGCTTGAGACGCGCGTCGTGGGGCGTCACTACCACCTCCATCCCGACGACAAGGCGAGCATTGCAAGGCTTGGGCGGTTGCTGGCGGGGCGGGCGGTGTCGTTGGTGCTGGCAGGCGGCGGCGCGCGCGGGTTCGCCCATCTCGGCGTGCTCCGCGCCATGCGTGACCTTGGCGTGCCCATCGACACGGCGGGCGGGTCCAGCTTCGGCGCGCTCGCGGCTTCCGGGCCGGCCCGCGGGATGACGTGGGAGGAGCTGCATCACGAGCAACACACCGCATTTTCGTTCGAGAACCCGCTCGGGGACTACACATTTCCGGCGGTATCCCTGGTCGCGGGAGCCCATCTGGAGCGCCTGCTCCAAAAATACATGCGTTGCGAGATCGAGGACATGCTTCTGCCGTTCTTCGCCGTCTCGAGCGACCTCTCGGCCAACCGGGTCCACGTCCACGAAACCGGCGCATTGTGGGCCGCTATCCGCGCGAGCGTCTCCCTTCCCGGCATCCTTCCGCCGGTGCTGCGGGATGGGAACCTCCTGGTCGACGGAGGGATCCTGAACAACTTTCCGACGGACATCATGCGCCAGAGGCAGCCAGGCCTCATCATCGGCGTTGATCTTACCGAGTATAAAGAATTTCGGCACGATGAGATCGCCCTGCCGAGCGGTCTGGATTACCTGAAGAGCCTGCTGCTCCCCTGGCGCGATCGCATCGAAGCGCCCATGATCCTCTCCATCCTCATGCGCGGACTCACGCTGGCGGGCCGAAAAAGTCTGCGCGAGAAAGAGGCTTCTGTCGACCTCTTTCTGAATCCACCGATGGACGACTTCGGGCTGTTGGACTGGGCAAGACTCAAGGAGATCGAGGCGGTTGGCTATGCCTATGCCCTGCCGCTGCTCGTGGCCTGGCTCGGACAGCACCCGGAGCTGGTGCCTTCCCCATGAGAATCCCACCTTTTCGATGAGCCTTTCGTCGATGGACCTTGCGGGCAGGTTTGTGGATGTCTTAAGCCCGTCGTATGCACGCACGGCGAAGCCCACCCATCCTAGTTCGCAAATAGATTAGGAAGAAGTTACGCTTCCGGTGTGAAAAACAAACCACCGCGAGGCACAGATGGGTGAGCGAGCTGAGGGTACCCTGTTCCGGCCGGA
>CAIMSU010000129.1 GCA_903844155.1 uncultured Pseudomonadota bacterium
CAGGATGAGCCGGCTGTCCATCTCGAAGTTGGTCAACAGACGGAGCATGCCGAGTACGTCGGGGCGCATCTCGTGGGCCTCGTCGAGGATGAGGACCGTGCGCATGCCGTCGTCGTGGACGCGACGCTCGACGGCGTCCTGGACGGCGCGGACCAAGCCCGGGTAGGTGCCAACGGGCGCAAGTCCGAGGGCGGCGGCGATCTCCCGGCACATGTCGCGCTTGGACAGGGCGGTGACCTTTACATATCGGACCGAGTACCGAACCTCGGGCAGCCGGGCCCGAAGCTCGCGGAGGAGCGAGGTCTTTCCGAGGCCAGCCGCGGCAATCAGGGCTGCAGACTGTCGGTCCTCGACGGTCTGAAGCAGCGCCGACAGCGCAGCCGTTCGTTGAGGGAGGGGGAAGAGGTTTTCGACCGGGATCTCCCGGGTGAAGGGGGTGGTGCGTAGGCCAAAGCGGGCGTTCAGGTCCATGGGGGTTCCTTGTCGGGGTCGGCGGCGGGAAATCCGCCGTCGGGTTGGGTGATCGGGGCGAGCGCTCGCTCGGCGGCGCTGCGCGCGGCACCGACGGCGCTTGTGGGTGGCTCGACGAGCGCCGGGGCGTGGCCTCGCCGGGCGCGGGCGTTCGCGTGCAGGTCGACCGGCCGCAGGCGGATCGACTGACCCTCGTGGTCGAGGAGCAGGTGTTTCGGGTCGAGGACGTCGCGCGCGATGCGCACGCGCTGCCCGCCGAGCCCGGGGGGGACCTCGTAGAAGACGCTGTCGAGCGAGACCACGTGGTCGTTCGAGACGAGCCGCTCCTCCCAGACGAAGAACTTCCGGCGCAGTTCCTCGCCATCGTCGTAGGGCCGGAGCGAGCGGTCGTCGGCGAGGAAGCGCGCCTCGGGCGTCTGCTTACCGAGGCTACGGTGGGGCCGCCGGTTGTAGTCGTGCTCCAGGTAGTGCGCGAGCCGCAGCTCCAGCGCCATGCAGTCCGGATCGACGTCGTCCTGGGCCAGGTGCCTGAGGATCGCGTCCTCGGCCGTTCGGTTGAACCGTTCGATTTTACCCCTGCCGGGCGGGTACCCGACCGTGCCGTGGACGATGCCGATCTCGAGGTTGGTGAGCACGCCGTGGCTGTCGTCGGCGGTGAACCCCGAGCCGTGGTCGTCGTAGAGGATGTCCATCTTGCCGACGCGCTCGAGCACCCCGTGCAGGCCGCGGAGAAACAGGACGGCGGTCTCGCTGGTGCCGACGACGACCTGGGGCACGTAGCGACTGGCGTCGTCGATGAAGAAGATGGCGACCCGGCGCAGTCCCTGTCGGCCAGCACGAAAATGCTTGCCGTCGCAGAGCATGATCTGCATCCGGTTCTCCTTGGCGAACCGCCGCTGATCGAGCGGCGGGGCCGTCCCTGTCCGCGTCCGCACGCCGAGCCGACGAAGCGCGCGCCAGGCCGTCGTGCGATCCACATCCTCGGGCCGCTGGAGCAGCCCAACGTCGACGGCCCGTCGCAGCAGCTCCGGGACGCTGGCCCGGCCGTCCGCCCGCTTTTCGGCGGCGAGGAACGTGACGAGGCCGGGGTCGAGCACGTGAGACGCAGTCGGCGTGCGCAACGCAGGCGCGAGCGCCTGGACCCCGCCCGCGGTCCAGGCCGCGAACCAGCGGTAGATCGACCGGGCGCTGACCTGCGACGGCCTTTGATCGACGCCGATGTGCTCCTCCGCAGCTACCGCGCGGACCGCGACCACCAGATCTTCGCCGCGGAGGATGCGGATGCGGACCTTGGAGAGGACGGCGAAGCGGAAGAGGACGGCGTCGGGCGGGGGTGGAAGAACAGAGGCGGGCACAGGTGGTCCTCGGACCGTCGCATCATCACGAAAATCCCGGACGAAGCATACGTTCCGAAGTCGTTGAAGGAATCGTGGGGGCGGTGAGGTGGGCGGGGACCAGGGGCTCCAGACGCGGTGGCGCCCGTCGCCAACGCCACGGCCGACCCCAGGAGCCTGTGAGCGCACCGGCCAGCAACAGACGCTCCAGATCGTCCCCGAGCATGTCGAGGACGGCGACGACTGCCTGCCCGCGGGCGCGGTAGCCTACGGCCGCAGCGACGTGGGCCAGGAGCCGAAGGGGCAGGCCGAGGGCGACGGCGACGCGATCCCGCCCCGCGATGCCGGCCGCACCGAACACCTCGCACAAGCGCCGGAGAAGCCGCCTCTGCGTCGTCCACCAGCGGTCGCTGCCACCCGAAGCCGACCGTGGCCACGCGATCCCCGCAGCCGCATCCAGGGCGGCATCCGCGTAGGAGAAGTCTGCCCCTGACGCCTCCAGCAAGGGCCGACGGGCGTAGGGCACAAAACCCGCCGGATACACCGAGAAACAGAGACCGTGGGCGTGGCAGCGGCAGACCGCGAGCGCGTGTTCAGGGCCAGTCTTCCGCGCTCGCAGCCCGTGCTGCACGACGTCACACGGCGCGGTCGGCTCGCAGCACGGACACTCGCCCGGCACCTCCACGAGTGATCCGGCGGCGTACTCGCCGATCACGAAGTCGAGGTGTGGGGGCGAGGACGGGTTACACGACAGACCTGCTCGGCGCAGGTTCTTCCGGCTTTGCGGCTAAACTTTGGCGGAAGAACGGGCCCGCGGCCTCTAAGCCGCGGGCCCACCACCGGGCGGCGTCAGCTCCCAGACCGCGGGCCGAGCCCTACGCCGCCTGTGTCACGCGGCGTGCAACGCGGACGGGTGGCGTGTGCCAACGGGCTTGCAACTCAACAGGGGTCGGTGCGCGAAACAGCAGGATCGCCGAAGCGAAGGCGGTGCATCCGAGTGTGCATACGTTTGCAAGCGAGCGCCGGGTGCAATACGGTCGAGGGGTGATCGACAAGGTGCCCCGTTCATGCTGCATATCCGCTCTGCTCCAGCCCGCGAACCGACCGGAGCGACAACCGGTTCTGAGATCCCCACGCGCTGCAAGCGGGATGAACGTGTGCGCGGGGTGGAGTGCCGAGTGAGGGCAGTACAACTCGCGAAAGTGCAAATTCTAACTGTGGAGTGTGGAGATGGCGTCGTTGTCGCCTGAGAGCCCGGACCTGCAGCTCATCGCGTCCACCCTCGGGCGTGCGCGATTTGGGATGCTGGTCGTCGGCCTGGTGCTGCTGTTGGGCGCGCCGATGGGCAGCTTGGGGTTCCTGTTGGGCCGACCCCTGGCCGAGGCGGTCGGGGGCGCGCTGGTCGCCGTTGTCGGGGTGCTGGGCGGCGCCTTCATGCTGCGCGCGTCCGTTCGTAGCACCACGGTGACCCGGGCGTTGATGGCGGAGCTTGAGCATGGGCGGGGGCTCCTCTGGGCCTACAAGGAGGACGGCGAGACCGTGGGCGGCGCTCAGCGGCCGGAAACCCTCTATCTGTTCGACGCGCAGGGGAGGATGCTGATGGGCACCTGTTACTCCGGCCAGGGTGCCAGCGTGATGGCCGCGATCGCACGGGCCTGTCCGACGGCCCGAATTGGTTTCGACAAGGAGCTGCAGTGGCAGTACAAGAAGGACCCCAAGGGGTTTGTGGAGTCGTTCAGTCCGCCCGAGCGCACCTGAAGCTGCGAGGCTGGAAGGCGGGCCGCCGCAAGACCACGTCGCGCGGATGGTGCCAGCTGTCCCAGCCCCGCGATTTCGCGCCGTTCATCCCCGCCGCCTCAACCGGTTCCGCGACCGCCCGCGTGCCCGCCGCTCGGCATGGTGCGGCGACAGTGGGCCGCGTCAACGGCTCGCGGCTACGCCGACCCTCGGTCGCTTGACGCGGCCTGAGCGCCCCGAGAGCCGGCTTTCGAGGCGGTCAGGATGTCCCCGCCAGGGGGCGCTGTTCGCGAAGCAGACGCGGTGGAAAAGTGTCGTACGGGACAGCAAGCGGAACATCGCGAATTCGACGGTGTGAAGGGGTTTTCCGAGCCGGAGGGGCTTGCGGTCGGCCTGGGAGCGGGAGTACGCTGGCGAGAGGCTCTCCGAGCCCCCGTTCAAGCGCCTGATGCCCCGAGGTGAACCGTTTTTGCTTCCTGTCCACGAGTAGCGATGTTCGTCGCCACCGGCCTGCTGTTTTCCCCATGGCTCCTGTCCGGCTGCGTTCCTTCGCTGCCTCCGGCGTCCCAGTCCGACTCGGCAAACGTCGACACAGACGCTGATACCGACGCCGACAGCGATGCGGATACCGACTACGTTTCCATGAACGGCTCCGGGATGGTGGCGCTGCAGCCTGGAACGTTCACCATGGGTGGCGGCGCGGGCGATCCGGACTTCGAGTACACAGACCACGAGGTGACCCTCACCCACGCGTTCTGGATCGGCCGCACCGAGATTACGCGCGCGGAGTGGGAGGCGGACCCCGCCGATTCCGTTTGGACCTACTACTCGACGGGCTGCACGGCCTCGGATTGTCCCGCTGACATACTATCTTGGTATGACGCTGTGAAATACGCAAATTGGCTCTCCGACGGGGAAGGTTTGGCCGACTGCTACACGGTGGATGGATTTGATGTCGCGGAGGCGTACCTCGCTGATCCCTACTCGTGTCCGGGCTACCGCTTGCCCACGGAGGCCGAGTGGGAGTACGCCGCGCGCGCGGGGGAGGACACGACCTACTCGGGTGGAAACACGGCAGCTGATGTGGCGTGGACGAGCGAAAACAGTGACTCGCGGAGTCATTCCGTCTGTACCACCCCGGTTGCGGAGAACGCGTTTGGGCTTTGTGACATGAGCGGAAATGCGTGGGAGTGGGTGAATGACTGGTCCTCGGACTCCTACGGGGGCTATGGCGACGGCTCCCCCGGGGTAGACCCGGCCGGGCCTGAGGCGGGCGACAAACGCGGCCTTCGGGGCGGCTACTGGTACAATGTCGCGTCTCATGCGCGGGTCGACACCCGCTACCAGGAAGTTCCGAGCGTCGCCTATGACGAGTTCGGCTTCCGGCTGGCGCGTTCGGTACCTTGATCGGGCGTTGACCGCCAACCCGGCCAGCGCCAGCCTCGGGCTCCCGTCTCGGGCACAGTTTGGTTGGCCGTGAGCGGGGTCCGCCGCCCATGATACAGGAACGAATGCTATTTATCTTCCTTGTTCCGGCGCATATCGGCCTCGGGCTGTGAAACCGAACTCCCGGGCCCCGCAGGGTTCCAACTCGCAGCCCCGGCGTCGGCGGATCGTGGCCACCGCGCTCTTCTTCTTCGTGACCGCCGTCGCCCTGCTTGCAATTCGGGCCCTGTCGTTCTTTCATGGCGACGTCGGGTTTGGTCCGACCTGGCAGTCATCTCTGGCTTCCGGGTTGCTGGTCTTGCTCCTGACGATCCCCGGGGCGTTCGCCTCCCTTTTTGGCTTTCGGGCCGGCCGGCCACTCGCACTGGCGGGCGTCACCTTGCCGATGCTTGCCGTTACCTCGGGGATCATCGGTCTTCAGTCCGTCTACTTCGACGAATACCCCTGCGAGGTGATTCGCCTCGCCCTGTACGCAAACTCCTTCGGGTGCGCGATCGCAGCGGCTGGCAGGGCCGCGTTGCTCGTGAGCACGCATCGCGTGCGGCTCCCGCTTTTGGTGCTCGATCAAGCCCTCGCCGCGACGCTGCTTGCGGTTGCCGTCTGGGTTTCCCGTCCCGCTTCGTCCACCTCGTGGTTCGGGCAGCCGGACGAGATGTACGACTGGCTCGTCCTCGCAATGCTCCCAGCCCTATTCGTTTTGGGCGTGGTCGCAGGGGTCGAGACGCCAGAGCGGCACGGCGAGGGTCCGAGCGAGAACGGGCACCGGGATCGCTGGGCCGTAATCGGGTTTGCGTGCGCTGCAGGCTTGTCCTCGCTGTTGGGCCTTTGGACCACGGCGCTGCTGAACCCGTTGCCCGCCGTCAGCCGACTAACGCTGCTGCCCACGGACCAGTTTCCGGCTTTCCTGCGCTCAGTCGAGTCCGCATCAGAGCTGCGTCTCGCCTGCGCGGCGCTCGCCTTGGTGCCGTGCGCCCTCTCGATGCTGATTGTGTTCCGAGCGCCGGGCATGCGCGCCCGGTTCCACGTCTCCGCGGCATCTCCCGTGTTGGCGCTGCTCGTCGCCGCCGCGGGGATGACGTGGCTTGGACACATCGGGGCACAGCGGTTCGCCGAGCCGTACGCGCTCGACATGCCGGCAGGATTCGCCCTTCCACGCGCTCCTTGGGGAGCGCCTAGTATCGGGAGCTTCGTCCCGGTCAAAGCCACCGACGACGTCACCACCGAGGACGGACAGCAACGTGTGGCCCGCAGACCTCGAATTCTGGGGCGCTTCGACCCGCAACAGGACGTTCTGGACGAGCCGACGGATGACGGCGCTGCTCGATACGCGGCGGAACCCGCGACATCGTTGATCGACCTCGCCTGGTTTGCCGATGCTCAAGGATCGTACGAGCTGGTTCTGGCTGGGCGGCTCCCGGGCTTGCCCTTCCTCCCGCCCAACCCGAGCCTTTTTGGGGTCATCCGCCTCCCGCTGTCCGAAAAAGAGAGCGGGCTGCGCACCTTTCGTACGGGGGACGGGTGGGCGTTCGAGACCAGCGCGGGCCGAGTCAACGTAGCGGATGCCGACCTTCACACCGAAGCCGTGCAGTCCCTGCTCGCGAAGGACGTGTCTGTAACGCTGGCCGGCGGCCGTCCCACGGTGGGTGACGTATTCGCGCTGATCGAAGGGCTGTCGATGGGCGGAACCCGCGCCGTGTCGGTGAACGTGCCGCTTCGTTTCTGGGATCCGCTGGCCGAGCAGCGGTGTCAGGTGCTCAAGGCGGTTCTGGGCGCCGATCCTGCAGAGCTCGTCGTAGACGGCCGTGGACAGCTACCGGAGCGGTTCACAATGCCGGGGATGTCCTGCGGGCTGGGGGATGCAGCCGATCGGGACATTATCTGGAGCTGCGCCAGTCCGGCGTTCGCCGGGGCACTGACCGAAGAGACCCGCGTCGCCCAGGAGGTGGAACAGTGCCTGTCGCAGAGCCCGGACGCGCAGGCCCACCACTACGAGAGGAAGACGCAACTCTGTCAATGGAGGGAGGAGGACATCTGCCCACTCACGTTTGTCTGGGGGAACCGGAGGATCCGCTTCACGTCTACGTACCCCGACGGCCCCTGGCGGCTGAGCCTCGAGTCCGGGGTTGGGAATGAGTTTGGCGAGTCCGAAACGGTCGTTCACGGGGACGGGAGTGCAGGGCCCGCTGCCGCCGAGCCGACGGGGGTGTCGCGATGAGAGTGGCGGAGCCTTGTCTGCAAGTTCGGCAACAACCGGATGTTGTAGAGTCCCCAAGGATGACCGTCACCCCCGCACACTCCCCTCCTCCAACACCCAGTCCGTGGGCACCGCGACGATCGCGGCGCCGCACCACCTGCAGGCGTCCTGGTCGCTCCGCTCCAACGGACCGCCGCACGATCCGCACCCCGCCGACGCCAACCCCCTGTCCACCGGACTACCTGCCTCCCGGCCGAGCATCAACACGCTTTTGCCCTTCACACGCCTGCCCGCGTCCGGACTGATGCCGCCCGCACCCGTGCCCGTCCAATCCACCTCGACCACAGCGATCACGCGCGGGCCCGAAAGCTGTGCCGAGATCGTGGTGACCGAGCCGACGCCCACATCCACGAACTGCGGGCCGTATTCTGACCGAAAGCCGGCGAGCCACGCGGAGCTGGCCAGGCGCCGCAGGCTCTGCGGCTTCCGAGTGTACGCCGCCTCGATCAACGCCCAGAAGATGACGGAGGCGCGGTCTTCGACTGATGCAACGGAGAACGTGGGGTCGGCGGCCAGGAGCGCGGCACCGGGTTGGAGCGCCGAGGGCTCCGGTGGCGCCGTCGATTGCGTGATCTCGGCCAGCACCCAGCCATGCGCCCCGCTGTTGACGAGCACGGTGCAGTGCTTGCACCGGTTCGCTTCGCCGACGTCCATGGTGGCGCCGCAAGAGGGGCAGGCCCCGATGCCCGGCGGAATGTCCGGTGTTCCAACTCCGATCCGACGCAGAAAGGTCCAGATCTCGCTGAACGGCTCGGTCGTCTCCGAGATCACTCGCCCGGCTTCGCCTCGGGGGCCGATCTCCACGGTTTGGTCGTGCCCCCGTGCATGGATACGGAGGTCGATCGCCTGAAACGGGGGCGTCACCCGCGCGGAGATGAGAGAGCAGGCCTGCACCTTCGCTTCCGACAGGGAATTGCGCTGGCCCCGCAGCCGATCCAGCTCAAGCAGGGTGGAGAAGCGGTTGTACACGCCATCGCTGATCCGGGCGCGGACCGGGCCCATGTCGCCCGCGCTCCATGCCGCCTGGACGGCGAGAAATAGCTCGGCGCCCGCTTGCTGGAAGGCCGGCATCGAGAACGCGGGGTCTGCCGCCAGAAGTCGGTCGACGCTCGAGCCTCGGGTCTGCACGATCGAGGTGATCACCGCGTGCGGGGCAGGAGGCGCCGGGTTTGTGTCAATGAGGATCGTCCCGTTCTCGTTCGCACGAAGGCGGAGTTTGCCAACAGGAACGTCGATCACGACGCCGGGCAGGGGGGCCTTCATGAACGGGACGACGGCGAGCCTCCGCTTGCCGGGTGCGAGGTAGATGATTCGCTCCGACGCACCGAACATATTGACCTTGAACGGCCAGAACGCGACCGACAGCCACGCCCCATCGCGGATCAGCGTCACCCGCGTGCCGACCTTGAACAACGTGCGTGGTGACAAGGTGCCGAGCACCTGCGCGGAGAACATCAACACGATCAGGGCGGGGAACCCACACGCGAGCAGGCAGCAGAACCCGGCGGCCAGGCGGTCTTCCGACCCGGCGGAGCCGGAGGAGGGCTCGTAAGGCTCGGATGGGTCGGCGCTGGACGGCGCCGGCGCCGGGAACGGGTCGGAAGGCGGTGACGTGGGAAAGGGGTCGGAGGGCGGCGACGAGGACGGCGGATCCGGTGTCGGGCTGGGCGATGACGACGGCGACGAGCTTGGACCGTCGTAGTTTCCACCTCCGCCTGCGCGGGCGAAAGCCGTGGCGCTGACGAAGAGCAACCAGAGGCAAACCGGGAGCAAAGGGGGGATCGGTCGCCTCATCGCTCGAATCTATCCCGGACCGCCCGTCGGCAGGCCCACGGTTGGGCGCA
This sequence comes from uncultured Pseudomonadota bacterium, assembly GCA_903844155.1. GTDB lineage: Bacteria > Myxococcota_A > UBA796 > UBA796 > SXON01 > CAIUMM01. The sequence continues at coordinate 9,087 of CAIMSU010000129.1, forward strand.
TCCGTTGAGTTGCAAGCCTGCTGGCACGGGTTCCTCGCTTCCATTGCACGTCAGCTGACCCGACCGGGGCGGCCCGGCTGGGATGATCGCGGGTCGGCGGAGGCCGAGCCCTCGTCGGAAGGATCGATGCTCTGACCGCGTCGTCGATCGACGGTGCCCTCGTCGAGGCAGCGAGCGGGAGGCCGTCCCCAGTCCCGAACCCGAGCGGTTACCGGCGGTCATGGCCACGGGCTACCATATCGTCGCGATCAGCTGGCACGTGGGGGAGTACGACGTGATCGCCACGGCCGACTTCAGCGGCGTCGGCGAGGTGGACTGGCCCGGTCTGGACGCGGCCCACCCGATGACGCGGATCCGCGAGCCGTCCGCGTACGCAGATCTGGCCACGTTGGTCAGCGCGAGCGAGCTCCGTCCGTTCATCGTTGGCAAGAGGGCGCGAGAGTTCGTCGACGGCACCGCGGGCAAGGCGTTCGTGTTCCTGATCCACGCGGCGGAGTGGGAGTCCGGGCTGGGCGAGTGAGGATTGAGCAGGTCCATCGCCCTCCCGGCTGACGACCCCGCCGGGCGGCCTCACCGGTACCTAGCGACCAGGATGCGCCCCAGCTCTTCGAGCTCCGCCCTGACATCTTCGGGCTCGATCACCTCGACGAGGGTGTGCCACGAGCAGATCCAGGCATAGACCTCGGCGTCGCCCGCACAGGAGAAGCAGAGCAGCAGCGAGCCCCCGTCGATCTCCTCGACGGTCTGCGACGGGTGCCACACCCGCTCCCGGATGTACTGGGCGGCCTCGGGGTCGAACCGCAGCCGGTAGGTGACGGCCGGACCCGTGGACGCCACGCCGAAGGCGGAGCGCTCGATCCGCTCGGGGTCGAAGTTGGCCGGCGGCGCGGCGTGTTGGTCGAGGACCGTCAACGCCCGGACCCGCGAGAGGTTGAGCGTCAACGTGGTGTCGTGCTTGGCGTGGTGCGCGAGCAGCCAGGTGGCCCCGTCGTGCGCGAAGAGTTTGAGCGGGAGGACTTCAAACTCCTTCTCGCGCGCCGCGACTCGCGGAGCCTTGTACCTGACGCGACAGACCCGGTGCTGCGCGATCGCGTCCACGAGCGGCCAGAGCACGTCGGGCGCAGTCGCCTTCCAGGTGAACTTCTCCCAGGAGTGAAAGGCCCGCTCGATCCCCGCGAGACGCTCGTGCTCGACGCCGTGGACAGCCCCTTCGATCTTCTGCGCCAGGTCCTCCAACTGCGCGAACATGGACGAGCTGCCCCGCACGGCACCGCCCTGGCCCATCGCCAGGCGCAACGCCACGTAGTGCCCGGCGTCGATTAGGCCCGAGAGCCTCCGTAGGGCATCCTTCGCGCCTGATCGCCAGCGCTTCAGTTTGCCGTCGCGCTCCTCGATCAGGGGCACGCCCGCCTGGCGAAGTGCGTCGAGGTCCCGGATGATGGTCCGAACGGACGCATCGTGGCGCTCCGCAAGCTCGTAGATCGAGACCCCACCGAGCCGATCGAGGTCGCGAAGGATCCGGAGAAGACGGACGATCTGGGCGTTGCGGTCGGCGTCGGGCATGCCCCCTCGCGTAACGCCGCTCTGCCCTCAGGTGGCAGACATGGTCCGCATACTGCTTGCTCACCGAGAACCACCATGGCCCGTCGCCGTCCAGCCTTCCACTCGCTCAGCCATGAGAACCCCTTCACCGCAGCGTGCGTTGACTACGCGCACAACTTGATGGTGGGTACCGCGCTGCGTCGCCTGGAGACGGCCTCCCTTCGCAGGATCGAGGATCTCGATGTCGTCCGGGCGATGGCCGAATCCGCGATCGCCGCGCCTTTGGGCAAGGAGTTCGCCCGACCGGTCTTGGCGGCCGCGTTGCGGAAGTACGTGCAGGGGTCGGATTCGGCACCCCGCCGGCCGGCTACCATCGGGGAGCCCGCCCGCAGCAACCTGGACCTCATCGCAGCCCGCGTCGGCCTCGACGCCGTGGAGCAAGACGTGCTGCGGTTCTGCGTCGCCCTGGAGGATCAACCGACGATGGGCGACTTCGCTCGGGCGCTGGGGGACGTCTCGCTGGTGGAGGGGATGCGTATCGTGGCCGCCGCGATCGCCCGGTTCCCGCGCGAGGTGCAGCGAGCCCTCGCACCAACCGGACGATTGGTGTCGAGCGGCCTGATCGAAGTGGAATCGAGCCGGACCGACGTCTCGAACCGGTTCGAGCTGATGAAGGGGTTTGCGGACCTCATCTCCCAGGACAAGCTCCAGCCGGACTCGCTGCTGACCCACTTCTTGCCGGAGGCGAAGCCGACCGAGCTGGGCTGGGCCGACTTCGCGCACATGGAGCCGGAGGCCCGATTGGCCGGGAACCTCGTGCGGGCCGCCGTGCGGCACCGCCGGCCCGGCGTGAACATCCTGCTCTACGGCGTCAGCGGCACGGGGAAGACCTCGATGGCCAGTCTGCTGGCGAGCGAGGCGGGGGCGGTCTTGCACCAGGCGGGCAAGGCCGACGAGTCGGGCGAGTCGCCCTCGGCCCGCGACCGGGTCGCTTCCTTGCTCCTCGGCCAGAAGCTGCTCGGGGGTGGCGATGCGGTCGTGCTGTTCGATGAGCTCGAGGACATCTTCTCGCAGTCACCGCTCATGATTCGGGGCCGCGAGCTGGGGCAGACACGGTCCATGTCCAAGCAATGGTTCAACCTGTTGTTGGAGACAAACCCGGTGCCCATCATCTGGACCACGAACAGCGTGGAGGGTCTGGACCCGGCGATCTTGCGGAGGTTCTCCTACGCCGTGGAGTTCACGAAGTGCGGCTCCCGGCAGCGTGCGAGGGTGTTGGAGCGTCACCTCACGGGCGCGCACACGCTCTCCCCTACGGACATCACCGCCGTCGCCGAACGCTTCGCGGCAAGCC
>CAIMSU010000130.1 GCA_903844155.1 uncultured Pseudomonadota bacterium
AGGTCGGACGGTACATCGCGGGGTCCGGGAGGCGGGGGCGATCAGGAGGCGGCTCGGGGACGAGCGGCGGCGGGGACTCCATGATCGCACACTTCGGGGGCTATGCGGAGGCGATGAGGGGGGTTTTTACAGCGGGCTCATCCATGCGCGTTAGAAGTATGCTGATCACATGGCGGCGCAGTTGCGGACCGGCTAAACCCTGATATGGCCACCGTTCGAACGATCCCTCCGGGTATTCCCCCCGGCTCCGCCTTATCGGTCACGAGCACCACGTTCGGTGTAGGAGAACGCCAGAAGAACGTACTCGTGGTCGAAGATGAAGCGCTGATCGCGCTCGACATCAGCCAGCGTCTGCGACGGCTCGGGTACAAGGTCTGCGGCGAAGCCGACACCTTTGAAGACGCTTTAGCAATGTTTCGCGAGACCACACCCGATCTCGTGCTGCTCGACATCTCGATCCGCGGCAGCATCGATGGCATCGAAACCGCGCGCGCGATCTGCCGCGAACGCGATGTGCCTGTGGTGTTCCTCACCGCCTTTGCAGATGACAACACCTTGCGCCGCGCGGCCGAGGTCTCGCCCTACGGCTACCTGCTCAAGCCCTTCGATGAACGCACGCTCGCGGTCACGCTGCGGGTAGCGCTCGAACGTCACGCCGCCGACACGCGGGTACGCGTGCTCAGCGCCGCGATGGACTCGGCCACTGTCGGCATCTCCCTTATCGATGCGCACGATCGCACGCACCGCGTCGTGTTCTCCAACGCAGCGCTGATAGCGATGGCCGGAGGCCCGCACGAAAATGCGCTACGGGCGCCGCTGACCTTCCTCTCCGATGACCCGCAGAGCCCGGTGGTGCAACGCCTCCGCGAGGCCGTGGAAACAAAAACACACGCCGAAGGCACCGTGCTCGGTCGCCGCTCCTCGGGCGACCCACTGTGGCTGTCGGTCACGGTATCGCCCGCCCCAGACCGTAGCGGGCAAGTCACCCACATGCTGGTGTTCCATCAGGACATCACCCGCGAGCGCACCGCAGAATCCAGCCTCGCAGCAAGCCAGCGGCTCGAGCTCGCCGGGCGTCTGGGCGCGGGGGTCGCGCACGACCTGAAGAACGTGTTTGGCGCGATCATGACCTTCACCGACCTCGCCGGCAACGGGCTCGACGATCCGATGCGTTGCGCACTCTTAGCGGAGGTCCTCGCAGCCGCAGAGCGCGGAGCTACAGCAACGCGTAGGTTCCTCGACTTCGCCCACCACGCCGAGGACACCGCCGAAGCCGTGTCCGATCTCTCCCGCGTCATCGGTGATGCGAGACCGATGCTCGTTCAAATGGTGGGCCCGCATGTACGCATCTCGATTCGGGTCACACCCGAGCCGATGCTCGTCCCGGCAGACGCTACCGCGATCGAGCAGATCCTGCTGAATGTTGCCGCGCTCGCGAGCGATAAGATGCCTGACGGCGGCTCGATCTTCATCAGCACGACCTGCCCAGACGAGCCGACTCAGAAGTTTGAAGCTGGCCAGTATGTCAAAATTGACTTCGTCTATTCTGCGACCGGCGACAGTACAGAGCGCAGCCTACGCCAGATGGCGCTCGGCGCATACACCGAAGCGGACTCGATGTACGTCACCAGCCGCATGCTGGTCGAGCGCGCTGGTGGAGCGCTCTCAAACCACGTAGACGCTGCCGGAATGGTCGTCTCGATCGACCTGCCGATCTCCACCTCAGTCATCGCTACAGAAGCCGCCGCGCCCTCTGGATCCGCCGGTGCCAACGCCGCCGGGGCTTGGTGCCTACTCGTAGAAGGCGAACCCGCCTGCCGCCGCGCCTACGCGCGCGCACTCGAAGCCGTAGGCTTTCAGGTCGCCCAAGCAGCCAGCGCAGAAATGGCATTTCGCGAGCTCGAATCCAGAGGCGCTGCGATCCGCTTGGTCATCTGCGATGTCGTGCTACCCGGGCTTAGCGGTACCGCAGTGCTTGAGCGGGCAGCCCTGCAGGCTCCCAGCGCGGCAAACCTGGTCATCACCGGGTCGCGCAATCGCAACGGCCTGCCCCCCGAGACAACGGTGCTCTGGAAGCCCTTCGGGGCCGACACACTGGCCCGGCGCGCGCTCGATGCCCTCCCCCAGACTGAAGAAGCCGGCGCGCCCTTGCTGTATGTCGAGCCCCTCGTGCAGAAGGCGATCGGAGCCATCCGCAGCAGCGTGGCTGAAGCAGACGACCAGCCGAACGTATTGGTGGTAGACGACGATAAAATGGCGTTGGCAGCGATAAGCGCGGTGCTCGAAGGTCGACGTATCCACGTCATCCGCTCGGAGTCGGGCGCCGAAGCGCTGCTTCTGGCCGCGCAGAACGACATCCAGCTTGCGTTGGTAGACGTGAACCTGCCTGACGCAGACGGCGTAGACTTATTGGCTTCGCTGCGCGCAGGGGATGCGCTGCTGCCGACGATCATCATCACCGGAGATCGCTCGCTGGAGACCGCGCAGCGCTCGATCCGCGCCAAGGCTGGCGCCTACATCACCAAGCCCTTCGACCGCACCCAGCTCATCGAAGAGGTCGAGCGCGTCTTGGCCGAGGGCCAGCTGGCGCGGCTCCAGCGTAAGTTCCTGCTCTCCAAAGCGGGTCTCAGCTCGCAATTCGTAGACTTTGCTACGACCGCAACCGATCTGGATGCGGCGATCGCAGGGCTGTACATGGCCTATCAACCGATCGTCCGCCCCCACGATCGCTCGGTGTTCGCGTATGAAGCCCTGATGCGGACGCACAGCCAAGCGCTGCGCGATCCGTCGCAGCTGTTAGCAGCAGCAGAAGCTCTGGGAAGAATTAGTGAGCTAGGTCGTGCGGTGCGCGAGAGCGTCGCTACCACCTTGCTCCAGAACCCCCAATGCACTGAGCCGATCTTCGTCAATCTGCACCCCAGCGAGCTCCAGACCGACTTAGCTCTCGAAACGGAGCCCCTGTTCCCCTTCGCGTCGCGGGTGGTGCTCGAGGTCACCGAGCGTGACCAGATCGGCTCAGAAGAGAGCCTGCACGAAACCCTCCGCGTGCTCCGCGCCGTCGGATATCAGCTGGCGCTAGATGACCTCGGCGAGGGCTACGCTGGACTTTCCTGGTTGATCAAGCTGCGCCCCGACATCGCAAAGCTGGACATGTCGCTAGTCCGGGACATCGATGGCTCGGCGCTCAAGCGCGAGCTGGTATCGTCCCTCGTCGGGGTGGGACGGCGCGCGCGCACGGTGATCGTCGCTGAAGGCGTAGAAACCGAAGCCGAAGCCCAGGTGTTGACCGACCTCGGCTGCGACCTGTTGCAAGGGTACCACTTTGCGAGGCCGGGGCTCCCCTTCCCCAAGGTACAGCCGCTCACCGCTGCGGCACCCAAGCCAACGGCGACCCGGACGATCATCCATTGAACCCGGCTGCCCGCGAGGCGCTTGATTCCGAAGCGGCGACCTTGCAGCGACTGCTCTCCATCGCGAGCGCTTCCACGCGCGTCGACCTCGCCGGGCGGTGCGCAAAGGTGCTCTCGGGTTTCGCCGACCCGCATTCACAGCAGCTCGTGCTCTGGAGCGCAGACCGCTCCAAGCTGGATTTGGTTTACGCCCGAGGCCTGACCCTAACCGGCGAGCACGACGCCGAAGCGGCTGCGGTCGCGGGGATAGCAGGTGATGTCGCCCGCTCGGGGCTGCCGCAGTTCACGGGAGCCGCGCTGTGGATCCCGGTAAAAGCCGAAGGCCAAACCCACGGCGCCCTCGGGTTCCTCGCGCCGGATCCTGCGGTGTTGGCTGCGCAGCAAGCCACGCTCACCACCGTAGCCGGGCTCATCGCTCTCGCGTGCGAGCGCATCGCAACCGGCATGCCGTCCCTGCTCAAAGCAGCGGCAGAGCGCATCGACAACCCCGAAGAAGCCGGCCCGACAATCAGCTACCTGCTCGGCACCGTGCCCGACGCCGTGGTGGCTATGGGCTTAGACGGACGAATCCTGTACTGGAATCGCGGTGCAGAGGCGCTCACCGGCTACTCCCACGCGCAGGCGGTAGGCCAGCCGGTCACGATGATCATGCCGGAGCGCTTTCGCACCGCCCACGTGCGCGGCATGGCTCGCCACATCGAGACCGGCGAGCAGCGGGTGATCGGGCGCCCCGTCGAGCTGATCGTGCTGCACACCGACGGCTACGAAGTCCCGGTCGAGCTCTCGTTGAGCCGGGTGGATGAAGGCCACGGCGTATACTTCATGGGCGTGCTGCGCGACATCCGCAGTCGCAAACAGGCCGAGGCGCTGCGCGAAGACGAAGAGCAGCGCACCCGTCGCTTCACAGACGCGCTGCTGCAGATCGGAAGGAGCACAACGCAGGATTTTGAACCCTTCAAGCGGAGTTTGGCGCAGACCACCGCCGAAGCGCTCGGCGTAGACGCCGTCACGTTCTGCCGCCTGACCGACGCCGGAATGGTGTGCCGCGACCGCTACGAGCCTGACCCCGGCAACCACGCGTCCGTCACGCACCCTCCCCCGCAAGAGATGGTGGCATACCTCAGCGCCCTCCGGCATGAAGACTCAGTGGTCGCGGTAGATGTAAAAACCCACCCGGCGACAACCGCCATTTACGAACGACTGCTCGCGCCGAATGGGGTCACCTCCATGCTCGACGCCCCGCTGCGAATTCTCGGCGAGACCGTCGGGGTAGTCTGTGTAGAGTCCAAGACCACGCGGGATTGGCGGCCAAGCGAGGTCACCTTCGTGAAGGATGTCGCTGCCGCCATGCTCCAAGCGGTCGAACGCTCCGAAAGGCAGCGACTCGAAGCGCGGCACTCGGTGATCCTCGCGTCGATCGGTGATGCCGTGATCGCATGCGACACTGCAGGGCGGATCACCTTGATGAACGCTGTCGCCGAGCAGCTCACCGGCTGGTCGGCCGCCGATAGCGTCGGTCGTCCGATCGCCGATGTGTTCCAGATCATCTCCGCCGAAACAAGAGAAGCCGCGCAGATCCCCGTCGAGTCGGTGCTCGCGACCGGGCTGATTCACGGGCTCGCCAACCACACGGTGCTGATCCGCCGCGACGGCAGCGAAACGTCCATCGCAGACAGCGCGGCGCCGATCCTCGAGCAAGGCGCGATCATCGGGGTCGTGCTCACGTTCCGGGACGTGACCGAAGAAGAGCGCGCCCGACGCGAGATCGAAACCCAGAACCTTCGGTTCCGCTCGCTCGGGCAGGCGCTGCCCGACAAGCTCTTCTCGCTGACACTCGACGGAAAAGTACGTCACTGGCTGGATAACAGCGACGCACCTGCGATCCGCTCCACCGAAGCCTTACCTCCCGCCACGCAAGACGCTCTGCGGGTGGCTGCCAAAGCGGCAGTCACAGAAAACAGGGTACAAACCGTCGAGTATGCCGGAGTTGGCGAGCACGCCAACGTATACTACGAGGCCCGCGTCGCGGCGATGGGCAACGACGAAGCCACCGTTCTGGTGCGGAACATCACCGAGGAGCGCGCGCAGCTGCAGGAGCTGGAGCAGGAACGCGCGCGCTTGGCCACCGTGCTCGCCAGCACCTCCGCCGTCATCTACTCAGCGCGGCTGCCCGGCTTCGCGATCGATTATGCGAGCGACTCTGCGCTGGCCGTGCTCGGCTTCACCGCCGAAGAATTCAGCGCACCCGGCTTCTGGGAGCAAGGCCTGCACCCGGACGACCGGGACCGCGTGTTCGCCAACCTGCCGCAGCTCTTCGTCAACGGCCGGCACCAGCACGAGTACCGCCTGCGGCATCACGATGGTCACTACCTGTGGCTCCGGGACGACGTACGCTTGGTCTTCGATGACGCCGGAGCGCCGGTGCGCGCGATCGGCGCGTCGTTCGACATCTCATCTCGGAAAAGCGACGAAGCCCGCCTGAATCGGCTGCTCTATCTGAAGCGGCTGGTCACCACAGTGTCCCACATCTTCCTCGACGCCGATGGGGGGGACGGTGGCCAACGTGTGGCAAACACCCTCGCCGCGATCGGTGTGCACATCGGCGCGCAGCGAGCGTACCTGTACGCCGTTGATGCCGCAGCAGCCGCGCACACCCACGAGTGGTGCGCTTCTGGGGTCGAATCCAAACGCCAAGAACGCCAGCATGTGCCGCGGGGTGTGTTTAATGCCTACTTTGGGCCGATGACCAACGGCTCGGCGGTGCAAGTGCCTACTGAGGGCGCGGGGCCCTATGCTGCAGCGTTAGGCGCAGGCGCTGACACCACCGTGGTAGCCGCCCCGATGATCCTCGACGGTCAACTGCAGGGCGTTTTGTGCCTCGACGGTCCAGTGATCGCCCCGCTGCACTTCGAAGAATTCTCCCATTTCCTCGAGCTTATCGCTGGAGCGATGACCGCCGGTCTTCGACGCCTCAGCGATGAAGACGCCCTGCACACGCTCAATCAGCGCATGTCCGTGCGGAGCGAACGGCAGCGCGCGCTGCTCGACCTGTCCAACGATCTGGCGCGGGCAAGCAGCCGCGGCGCCCTGCTCGTCGAGCTTCGCCGCAGCCTGCGCGCGGTGCTGCGGCATGAGCACGTCAACTTCCTAGAGCTGGATCCAAGTAACGGACGGTATCGCCTGTGGGCGATCGAAGAGTCCCCATCCGGCTCCGATGGCAGGGACAGCCTTGCACCGTTGACGGCGCCGGGCTCGGGCCTGTCTGCGTCCGAGCTGGTCGGCACCGCCATGGGCTATGCCCTCGCCACCGGCAAGCCAGTCACCACCCGCGAGCATGAGCGCAACGCGTTCTCCGACTGGGTGGCCGCCCACAACCGAACCGGTGATAAAAACTACATCGTCATCCCGATGATCGGCACTTTCGGTACGCTGAACGTGTCTGGCTCCGAAAGCGCAGTGCCCACCGTAGAACAGATCGATTGGGCGGCACAATGCGCGGCCATCGCGTCGGCGCACCTGACCAAACAAGCGGCACAAGAGCAGCTGCTCCTCGCAAACTCCCAGTTGGCTGCCCGCGTAGAGTCACGCACCCGAGAGTTGGGTGCCAGCGATGATCGCTTCCAACGCCTGTTCCAGTACGCGCCCCAAGCGATGTTGATCGTAAACGGAGCAGGGAGCATCGTGCAGTCCAACCGCACCGCACAACGCTTGTTCGGCTACGACGAGTCGTCGTTGATCGGCGTAGCCTGCCGGCAGTTGGCGCCAGATTCAGATTGGGCCCATCCCCAAGCGGATGCGGCAGACATCATGACTGCCCGTGGGGTGCGAAAAGATTCGACAGGATTTATCGCCGAAGTGGGTTTGGTACCGTTGCAGCTGAACAATGAGCCGCACGTTCTCGTGGGATTGAGCGATGTCAGCGAGCGGGTCGCCGCGCAAGCCACAGTCACCCAGTCCCTGCGCGAGAAAGAGACGCTGCTGATGGAGATCCATCATCGCGTAAAGAACAACCTGCAGATCATCTCCAGCCTGCTGATGTTGCAGAGCCAGCAGATGCCGTCGGAGGAAGCCAAGGCGATGCTCGAAGAGAGCGTGTTCCGGGTGCGCTCGATGGCGCTGATCCACCAGCAGCTCTACGGCGCGGAGTCGCTGGAACGTGTCGATCTCGGCAGCTACGCGCGTACCCTCGCCGAATCGGTACGCTCTACGTTCGCGCCGAACGCACGCATTCATGTGTCCGCCACGCTCGCCGAGGTAACGGTAGACTTTGCGGTTCCGCTGGGCTTGATCCTCAACGAGCTGCTCACCAACGCGTTCAAGTACGGAGTCAGTCAGGCGGGAACAGCCAGCACGAAGCCCGCTGAAGGCGCGAACTGGGACGTGCTCATCGAGGTCAACGCCGAAGACGACGCCGTGCGGGTCGCCGTCACTGACCACGGTCCCGGCCTGCCGCCTGGATTCGACCCTGCCACCTCAAACACTTTGGGGCTACAATTGGTACGCTCACTCACTCGCCAGCTTCGCGGCAAGTTCAGCGTCACCGGGGCGCGCTTTCAAGTGCTGTGCCCGCTGGCGCGTTCCACATGAACGCGCCTGTGCCCCCCAACGAAGCCGAGCGTCTGCGCGAGCTCAACTCCTACGAAATCCTCGACACACCGCCCGAGGTCGAGTTTGACGACATCGTACGGCTGGCCAGCGCGCTCTGTAACTGCCCAATCGCGGCGATCAGCCTCGTTGACGCTGAGCGCCAGTGGTTCAAGGCCCGCATCGGGCTACCGGCCGCAGAGACATCCAGAGATGTCGCGTTCTGCGCGCACGCGATCCTCGATGTGAAGGTCATGCAAGTGAACGACGCCACATCCGACACTCGCTTCCACGACAACCCACTGGTGACCGGCGAGCTTGGCATCCGATTCTACGCCGGCTTTCCGCTCGTTGGCAGCGGGGGCATGCCTATAGGCACGCTGTGTGTAATCGATAAAACGCCCCGCGAGATGTCGGAAGCCCAACTCGAGTCGCTGCGGAGCCTTGGCCGGCTCGCGGTCACCCAACTCGAGCTGCGTCGCACGTTGCTCCGCAACCGGGAGACCCAACGGCGCATCGCACAGAGCGAAGAAGCGCTGTCACTCGCGGTCGTCGCTGGCAGCATCGGACTCTGGAACTTGAACCTTGTTTCCAACATGGTCACGATGAGCGCCTTGCTCGAGACCATGCTCGACCTGCCCCCACCCGGCGAGGCGAGTCCTAAACAGCAGCTCTCCGACCGGGTACACCCCGATGATCGACAGGCGCTCACGGCCAACGTCAGCAACGCCATCAGCCAACGTTCGCGGCTCGACACCGAGTTCCGGGTCCTGCTGCCGGACGGCGCAGTGCGCTGGCTCCACGCTACCGGCAGCACCCACTACGACGCAGATGGGGACGCGATCCGCATGAGTGGCACCGTGCGCGACATCACCGATCGCAAGCGCGCGGAGAGCGAAGTCCGGTTGCATCAGGAGCGCTTGGACCTCGCCGCACAAGCCTCCAACACCGGCGTCTGGGACTGGTCCACGGCAGCCAACGACTGGTTCGTCTCCGAGACCTCCGCCGCCATCCTCGGCTGGCCACCGGGGGAGCCTCCGACGATGGCCCAATGGCATACGCGGACGCACCCGGAGGACAAAGAATCGCTCGAAGCGTTCGTCAACGCGCGCCTCGCGGACCCTACCTGTTCCCACTGGTCTTACGAGCACCGGGCGGTACACTTGGACGCCTCCACGCGCTGGCTGGGGGTGACCGCGCGCGTCATGCGAAACCCCGACGGCACGGCAACGCGCATGACCGGCACCCACAGCGACATCACCGAATCCAAGCAGCGCGAGCACGTGCTGGCCGAAGCCCGAGCCAACGCCGATCAGGCGAACTCTGCAAAGTCAGCGTTTCTATCGAATGTGAGCCATGAGATCCGCACCCCGATGCACGGCATCATCGGCTTGACCCACCTGCTCGCAGATTCGGCGCTCAACAACGAGCAACGCGACTTCCTGGACGGCATTGATGCCTCGGCCCAGAGCCTGCTGAGCCTGGTCAACGACATGCTCGATGTCGCCAAGATCGAAGCAGGCAAGGTGCGCTTAGACGTACAGCCGTTCGCGATGTCTGAGCTGCTGGGCCTCGTGCACCAGCAAGTACGCGCCGCAGCCGTAGCCAAGAAGCTGAGCCTCGAGTTTGTGCTGGCCCCTGACCTCGACGGGAGCTTCAAGGGCGACATCGGACGCCTGAGCCAGGTGCTGTTGAACCTGCTAGGAAACGCCATCAAGTTCACCGACGCCGGAAGCGTCACGCTACGCGTGTCGAGGGACGGCGGAACCGCCGACACGCCCGTGTTGCGCTTCGAGGTGACCGACACCGGCATAGGCATTCCCCCAAGTGCCCGTCTCGCGTTGTTTCAGCCATTTCATCAAGTAGACGAATCCGGCACCCGACGCTTCCAAGGCACCGGACTTGGCTTGGCGATCTGCAAGAACCTTGTGCACCGGATGGTGGGAACCATGGGTGTGGACGCCAATGCGCCGCGAGGGAGCACCTTCTGGGCGCGCATCCCCCTGCGGGTCTCTGACCGCACGCCACAGCGCAACTCAGCCTCACAGCCCCCCACTACACGCGCCAAACCTATGTTTGTCGGCCACACCGCGCTTGTCGTGGAAGACAACGAGATCAACCAAAAGATCCTCGTCGCGCGGCTCAAGAGGCTGGGCTTTCGGCTGAAAGTTGCCGGTAACGGACAAGAGGCGGTGGAGGCGGTAGAAACGTACCCCTTCGATCTGGTGCTGATGGACTGCCAGATGCCGATCATGGACGGCTACGAAGCCACCGAGCGTATGCGAAGCAGCGCCAATCCGCGCATCGCCGCGCTACCGATCATCGCGTTGACCGCCAACGCGATGTCTGGCGAGCGCGAGCGCTGCCTCGAAGCGGGGATGAACGACTTCCTCACCAAACCTTTCGACGACATCCAATTTCTAAGCGCCCTCAAACGCTGGCTCCCGCAGGGCGCCGACGCGCCGCCCCCTGTGGCGGTATCCGACGTGTTCGACCGTGAGGCGTTCGCGCGCATCACCGGCGGCGAACCCGGTGTCCCCAACGCGCTCGCTACCGAGCTGCTTGGGCTTTTTGAGTCTGGAACGCCTGCGGTGGTCGCGACGATCGCCGAGGGACATCGCGCACAGAACTGGCAAACCATCCGCAAGGCGGTGCACACCCTGCGGTCCAACGCCGCCCATGTGGGCGGCGTCCAGCTCGAGCCGCTGTGCAGCGCCCTTGAGGTCGCCGTTGTGCAGACACCGGTAGATGCAACGGAGGTGAGCCGCTTGGTCGAAGCCATTCAGGGTGCGCACGCCGAACTGCTTCTGGCGATCAAGACCGCGCAGTAAGCGCAGCGGCCCCGTCGGGCGCGGCCCCATCGGGACCCGACATCACGCCCCACACGTGCACCGGCTCGGGGATCCCCTTCAAGCGGTGGCTCCCGACGTCGACGAGCCCGCCCACATGGCCCAATCTGGACGCCACCGGCTCGCTCATCACGATCGGGTAGCCCAGCGTGCGGCAAAGCCCCTCAAGGCGACTGGCGAGGTTGACCGCGGCGCCGATCACCGTGAAGTCCAGCCGGGTGGGTGACCCAATATTGCCGTAGGCCACGTGCCCAAGATGCAGCGAGAGCCCGATGACCATCGGAGCGTTGCCGGCCGCCAGACGTTGCTGGTGCAGCTCCGCCGTGCGCTCCAGCGCCGCACCCGCAGCGCGGAACGCGCGGGTCACCGCGTCCACGCGCGCGGCTTCATCACCCTCGACGCGAAAGACCGCGAGCACGGCGTCGCCGATGAACTTCAGCACATCGCCGCCCTCAGCCTCAACCGCGCCGACGACCGCACCGAACGCATCATCCAAGAGCTCGATCAGCGCGGCCTGGTCGAGCTGCTGGGACAGCTCCGTAAAATTCCGCAGGTCACAAAAGCAGACCGCAGCTTCGACGTCGACGACCGCACCCCGGCGAATGTGACCATCGAGCACCCGAGAAGCGGCATCCTCGCCCAAATAGGTTCCCAGCAACGCGCGCGTCGAAGCGCGCTGCGCAAAGGTGGTGAGCACGAGGCCCAGCAACGGCATCAGCGCGAGCAAGCTACCCACCTGCGCGTCGGTGAAGCCCCCCGGGGCGCGCGTGGCCCAGCTGGTCGGCGCCCGCTCCCAGGTCTTTTCCTCACCGGCAACCGTCGCGAGGTAGTCGGTGAAGCCCTCGGCAGCCAGCTCATCGAGGATTTCATAGGGCCGCTGCGTGTCCGTCGCGTGGATTCGATGTCGGATGACATCGGCGGTACCCGAATACAGCGGGAACATGGGACTGCGCATATACCCCCCGGCGGCGGCCGTAGCGAAGGTGCGCTGGATCGAGCGCGCCCCGCCTACCGGCTCCCAGATGAACTGGGTGCTGCGCACCTCGGGGTGCAACATCGGCAGCGAAAAGCTGGCGCGGTCAATCGGGATGCCATCCTGGTCACGAAGCGCGCGGACCAGCCGGTCAAGCAGCTCCGCGACCGGCGTACGGCGAGCATCGGGGGCGAGCAGCACAGCAGCGGCTGCGGCGGGAATGTCGAGCAAGGTGGGTACGGACACGGCGCTGCACCATAACCCTAAGGGCCACGACCGTAGAGCCCAGAGGCGCCGCGCGTGCCGAAGACGAAGGTCGCCCCTCAAAAAGGGTAGTCCCCCAGCGCCGCCCGCGGGTCAGGTCACGCTACCGATCATCCCGATCAATCACATCGCCCCCGCTGCCGACCGACACCGGCAGGCTGGAGCGCTGGATCACCGTATCAAAACTATCCCCGGCGTAGGCGTCCAGCGTGTCGATGGCGCCGTCGGTGACCGTGAGCCTGAGCACGGCGCGCTCGGAGGTCTGCGCCGTTCCCAACAGCGCGCGGGGGCCGTCGCCGAGGCAAGCGGTGCCAACCAGACGCAAAGCCCCGCGACGGCCAGGGTAATAGGCGTGGTGGTGCCCGCTGATGAACGCGGTGACGTTGTGGGCGACGAGCAGATCTTCGAGGTCGTTGTCAAAGAGCGCTTCGGTCTGACGGCCTTCGGTGAACGGGTAGAGCGGAACGTGGCCGTAGACGATTCGGGCGGCGGCAGGCGTATCGAGCACGTCCGCCAGCCACGCGGATTGCGCGCTGTCGAGCGGCCCGACCAGCGTGTCGTCCAGCGAGACAAACAGCACATTGTTCATGCGAAAGGCATAGCGGAACGGGTAGTAGGCGTCGTCCACAAAGTCGAGATCGGGCTTGCGATCGACCCAAGTGGCTTCAAAGACATCCCGTTCGCCCTCGTAGCCGGCGTAGCCCGAGGCGTCGTGGTTGCCGGGCGTGACCGCAAAAGGGATACGCGCGGCGGCGAGACGATCGGACACCGCTTCGTGAAAACCGTCCCACATCGCGGCGTAGTCCAACCCCGACTTTTGACCGGCTACCATGTCTCCGGTGGACAGCACCAGATCGGGCGGGTCGGCGAGGATCGCCGATACGGCAGCGTCGACGTCGCTACTGTACGATGTGGAGCCGTAGGATCCGTTGAGGTCGGACACCACCGCGACACGCAGCGGCAAAAACCCGGAGTCGGTGCCGGAGTCAGTGCCGGAGTCAGTGCTGGAATCTGCGAAGGAGTCCGGGCTGGAATCGCCAGAGTGTGCGGAGTCGCTCCCGTGAGAGTCCCCGCTTCCGGGGTTGGATCCTGATCCGGCCAAGCGAACCTCGGGGCTCTCGCTTGGGACACAACCCGCGCAGAGGCCCAAGAACCACAGGCGGCGCAGCATAGAGCTAGCCTTTCCGCAGGTGATCGGTCAGGCGCTGCAAGCCGGTGGTCAGCACCGCCTCCGACGTAGACACACACACCCTCAAGTGCCCCTCAGCGCCAGGCCCGAACCACCGCGCAGCCCCAGGCACTACCGCCACGCGCGCTTCGGTCAGCAGCGCCTCGCACAAGCGCTCAGAGTCCACACCCAAATCCGCTACGCGCGGGAAGATCACGTAGGTGCCTTCGGGCGCGCGAACCTGCACGCCCGGCACCGCTTGGAGCGCGCCCACCGCGAGGTCACGCATCCGCGTCAGGTGGCTGAGAAAGCCGCCCGCCCACTCCCAACCCGACGTACACGCCGCGATCGCCGCGACCTGCGACAACGTGCTCACACCGCTCATTGTGGTGCGCGCAAGCGAGACATCCAGCAGCTCCGCGAACGCCCGCTCAGTCGGCGCGATCACAAAGCCCACGCGCAGGCCAGCGAGACCAAAGGTCTTGGAGAAGCCGTAGACGGTGAAGCACCGGGACGCGATCGCCGGGGACAAAGTTGGCAAGCTGGTAAACCGATGCGGCGCGTAGACGATGTCGCTCCAGATCTCATCGTTCAACACCCAGAGATCGTTTGCGACCGCGAAGTCGCCCAAGACTTGCAGCTCTTGCGGGGTGAGCACGCGCCCCACCGGGTTCATCGGGTTGCACACGCCCAAAAGCCGCGTGCGCGGCGTGAGCAAGCCCGGCAGCGCGGCCAGATCGATGACCCCGGTGCGGGCGTCGACCGGCAGCAAGCGCACCGTACCGCCGGCTGCTTCGACCGCGGCTTTGAACAGAAAATCCACAGGGTCAAAGACGATCGCTTCATCCCCCGGCTGGATGGTCAAGCGCGCGACGTGCAACATGCCCGCGGCGGCGCTGTCTACCGCGAGCACTTGCTCGGGCGCGACGTTTAGCCCCTTGCGCCGCCCCACCATCGCGGCACACGCGCTACGAAAGTCAGGGAGCCCCTCCGCCGGACCATAGGAATACACGCGAGCGTCGCCGCCGTGTCGTGCACGGTCGAGCTGCGGGGGACCGCGGACGCGCTCCTGCGCGAGCTGGTGGCCGTGGGCGTGCCGCAGCTCGAGCGGGCGCTCCAGCGCGAGGACCACGAGCTCCCGCGGTTCGTGGCCC
>CAIMSU010000131.1 GCA_903844155.1 uncultured Pseudomonadota bacterium
GGCTACTTCGGCAAGTCAGCGGGCCCGCCGGGAATGATCGTGTTGGGCAGGGGGTGGAGCAGGGTTCTACCATTGGTTCACCTCGTGTCGCACTTTCGGGGCCTTCAACCTGACTGGGAGGCGATGTGACTAGAGATCAGAGCATGAAGAGATGGAGCATAGCGTGCGCGGCGCCCCGGGCACGCGCGGCGCGCAATGGATGCAGCAGCGGTTACGGTCCGCGGATGCACGTTGTCGCCGCAGCCCTCCTGCTCTGCCCCCTCGCAGGCGCCACCGACACCTGGACGAATATCCGCACCGGAGTGGACTACCTCCACCGAACCACGTCGGAACCCCAGGACATCTACGCCGTCCGCGTGGATCTGACCGTCCCGAACGTCGGCGTCCACGCCTCTGCGAACGAAGACGGCGTCGAGCGTCACACGACGACGAGCACGTTTGCCGACCGCGCCGATGTCCTCGTCGCGATCAACGGTGACTGGTCCGACGGAAACACCCCAGTGGGGATGGCGATCTCCGACGGCTCCCAGTGGCACGACCACATCGGCGACGACACGCTGGGCTCCCGTTGGGGCTATTTCGCCTGCACGGCGACCAAGACGTGCACCATCGACGCGGAGCTGCCGCTCGACGAGGCGTGGTGGTTCTCGACGCCGACGATCGCCCCGTATCGCTACTTCCAGGCGGTGGGCGCCAACGGCGAGATCCTGATCTCGAACGGCACGGCCGAGAGTGGGTGCTACGACACCGCCCAGAACCCGCGCAGCGCGATCTGCCTTCAGGCCGACGGCACGACCCTGTGGCTCATCGCGATCGACGGGAGAAGCAGCAGCGCGGACGGGATGACCTGCGACGAGACGCGGGACCTGCTCCTGGAGCTGGGGTGCTGGTCCGGCGCGATGCTCGATGGCGGTGGCAGCACCACGCTGGTGGTCGAGGGCGACGTCAAGAACAACCCCTCCGATGGCTCGCTGCGCACCGTGTCCAACCACCTCGGCATCGTCTACTCCGACACCCTCGACGCTGAGTGCGTCGTGAGTAGCGGGCGATGGTGCGACGGGACCGTGATCGGCACCTGCCAGGGCGGGCGGTACCTGGGCGCCGGGGACTGTGCAGCGTACGGCGCAGGCTGCGAGGAAGACGGCGACTACGCCTACTGCGTCGATTACCGCTGCCCCGGGGGCAGCGGCACGGGCACGAGCTGCCTCGATGCGAGCAACGTGGCCTACTGCACCGACGGCCAGTATTCGGAAGGAGATTGTGGCGTATTCGGGCTGAGCTGCGGCACCGATTCCGGCGGCGCCGCCTGCATGGATCCGCGCTGCGAGGCCGGGCCGCACTCGGCATTCTGCACCGACGCCGGGCTCTATGCGATGTGCACCGACGGCGTGTACGCGGAGGGGGACTGCGCTGCGTACGGGCAAGTATGCTGGGAGGGCGATGCGGCAGCAGGGTGCGAGGATGCCAGATGCCCGAATGGCCCCGACTCTCAGGATTGTACGGAAGCCGGTGTGCTCGAGTCCTGCGCGGCGGGCTCGTACACGGCGCGCGATTGCAGGGCGGAGGGCCTCGAGTGCGACACGACGGCGGGCTGCGTCGCGGCGGGGAGCGTCGACTCGGGAACGCCCTCCGCCGACGACGGCGCCTTGCCGGGGGATGCCCGTCGTCTGGACGAGATCGGCGGCTGCGGATGTGAGCAGCGGGGCGGCGCGCCGGGGGCGTCCGGGTTCGCCGTCGTGGCGTTGCTGCTTGGTCGTCGCGGCCGCTCACGCCGATCGTAGCGGTGCCGCCAACCCGATAAGACGGCCCCACTTGGAGCCTCCCTTGCCAAACGTCTCCCCCGCGCTCGCCCTCGTCGCGATCGGCGCCATCCTCGGGGGCTGCACCAACCGGCGGGCCGAGTTGATCGCGAGCCTCGAGCCCGTGCTCCCCGCCTGGGACGTCGCGCACCTGTCCGTGCCCCTCAAGGACGCGACCGCGGAATGCTCGCTGGACGACCTCTCCCTGGCGGTGGACGTGCTCCGCTGCTACCAGGACCCACATTCCCCGGGTTTACACGCGCAGGACCGCGATTTTCCGACCCGGCGGCGTCCAGAAAACGGCCTCGGGGACGCGCAGGTACCGCAGGATTTGCGCGGCGGCGGACGGAAACGGGCGCGCGATGCGCGTCCACA
>CAIMSU010000132.1 GCA_903844155.1 uncultured Pseudomonadota bacterium
CAACTCGGACGGTCAGTCCGGCGCAGTTCTCCCGGTTGTCCTGCCGCGTCGCGCAGACGTAGTAGTAGTAATCGGCCTTTCCCGAGCGTCCTCCGACGGTCACGCAAATGCGGCCGCCGCATGACCCGCAGCGCATCCAGGGCGTGAACAGCCCGCGTTCGCCGAGCCGGATCGGATTGTGGCCGTTGCTGCCCTCGCTCTTGGCGTGCTCGCGGAGCTTGCGGATCGCCTGCACCCGAGCGAACTCCTCATCGGTGACCGCGGCGGGGTGGGCGTCACGGGCGACGATCTCGCCGTCGTACACGACATGGCCCGCGTAGACCGGGCTGGTGAGGAGCTGCTGGATGTGCTTGCGATGCCACGTGCCTCCAAGCCGCTCGCGGGGCATGTCGCTGCGGCCCGGTGGATTGACAGCCTCGCGCGTGAGCTTCTCGGCGAGGCGCTTTCCGCCGTCGCGGCCATCGAGGTACTCGGCGAACACCCGTTTGACCGTCTCGAAGTCCGCCATCGTGTCGTCCGTGACCACAAGCCGCCCGGCTTCAAGGGCGTAGCCGAACGGGGCGTGTCCGTACTGCCAATGTCCCTTTTCTGCCTGAGAGTGCATCCCTCGCTTCACGTTGCGGGACAGCTCCTCCGAGTACCGCTCAGCGAGCCACGCGAGGATCGGACGGATCAACTTGCGGAAGGACTTGTCGCCGGCGTCGGGCTCGGTCAGGGAGATCACGTCCACGTCGGCCTCGTCGAGCGTTGCGAGGGCCTTGAGGCAGTCCATCATGTTCCGGGCGACGCGCGAAAAGGCCCAGACGTACAGGCGATCCATGCCCTGGACCCGCACCTTGCCCCGTCCGAGCCGGGCATCGCGCTGAGCCTCGGCGGCACGGAGCAGGGACTGGTACGCGACGCGCTTCTTGGCCGACCGCCCGCTGATCCCCTCGTCGATGAACCACAGGTCGTCGGGGATGGTCACGCCATCGGCAGCGGCGCGCCTGGAGATTTCCTCGCGTTGTTGTTCGATACTCTTGTCCTGTCGGGGGTCAGAACAGCGAAGGTAGGCGGCGCCGATGATGGGCATGGGGGACTCCAAAGGGGAGGTACAAGTAGACATAGTTTTCGGGGCTACGCGACTGCCCGGACGAAGGATTCTTCGAGGTCACCCAAACCCAGGCACGACGTGAACGCCGAGATCGACGGCGTGCCCGACGAGCTGAACGCCGATCCGACGGTCGGCACCCTCGGACGCAGCCGCGGCGCGTGCTCCCGAACGGTCGCCAGGAGCGCGAGCAGCAGCCTGTACTCGTCCCCGACCAGCGGCCGGGCGCGCTCAGCGACGGCATCGAGCGCCGCCGGGAAGTTCCGGTTCGCGGCTGCTACGGCGAGGGGGCGGGACTGCGATCCCGGCGACCACAGGCGCACCGTGGGGACGGCGGCCGTGAAGAAGTGGTCCGCGCCTCCGCCGATCATCCCGCGCGGCCCCATGACGTCGAGCCGGGTGCTCGTGCCGTCCTCGTGGTCGAAGGCGTAGAACAGAGCGTGCCCCTCGGCGAGCGTGTCACGCAGGACCGCGACCTGAGCGGCGATGTACCGCTCATCCTGGGCGGCGACGGCAGAAGCGAGCCTCATTGCCGTGCCTTTCGCGGCGAGAAGATCGCCGCGATCGTGGGGCCGTCGTTCCGCGCGTTGGCGTCCACCTTCTTCGCGAAGTCCACGACCCAGGCCCAGACGGCGGGCGGGAACTTCGCGATGTCGTCCTCGGTGAAACCGTCGGGCCGGAACAGCTCGTGCAGCATCAGCCGGTTGAACCGCCGCTCGCTCAGGTTCGACAGCTCCTCTGCGACTTCTTCGGGCAGCTCGTACCGGATGCCGACCTCGTGGAGCATCTGCCGCTCGTCTACCTCGTAGACCCGCGCCAGCTTGCGGAGCAGCTTGACCTCGGGCATGGAGCGAAGGTCATACTGCTCCATCTGCGCGAGGTAGGTGTGCGAGATCCCGACCTTTCCGGCGGCGGCCCGCAGGGAGAGGTTGGCGTGCTCGCGGGCGGTCGCGAGGTAGCCTCCGAACGCGGGGTTCGACCCCCACAAGAGGCGAGCCATGCTGTTCCCGGCGTCATCGTCGGGGATGGCTCCGGCGCTCAGCGCGAGGGGGGAGACGATGCGGGGGTGCGGGCGGGGCATGAGACACTCTCGGGGTGGCGTCAGATATACGACACCATTTTGGATTCGTCAAGTAGACAGATCACCGTCCGGTGTGTATATGAAGCGCGTCCGATTCGGAGTCTAACTATGACCACGCACCCCTTCCTCGTCTATCTCCGTCCCGCCCCGGTGCGGGCGGTCCTTTTCCGCGACCATCTCTGCCAGGAGGGCTTCGCCTCCGAGCTGGGCCTTTCGCGGCAACACTGGTCCACCCTCTACAATCGCCGTCGGTCGTTGACTGCGAAGGTGCGCCGGGCGCTGCTCGCGAACGCGCGCCTGGCCGGCATCGCCGAGACCGAGCTGTTCGAGGTGGTGCCGATCCCCATCGCCGCCTGACCTGACCCTCCCCGC
>CAIMSU010000133.1 GCA_903844155.1 uncultured Pseudomonadota bacterium
CCGCACCACGCCGACGTCATCGGAGGGCAACGGCACGACGCCCAGGACACGATTCCCGGCCGCGATGAGATCGTTGACAGCGATCGCGCTTGCCGTCGCCGACACGGTCAGCAGCAACGCCACCTGCCTGGGGAGACTGCGGTGCGCCGAGGGAGGCGTCGTGGCGATCTCCGCGGGCACCGGCTGCAGCCCTGCGCGCGCAAAAACCTCGTCGACGGGGACGCCGTAGACGTCGGCGACGGCGTGCAGCACCGCGGGCGAGCCGATCCGAGACGAACCGCCGGTCTCGATGCGATGCAGCTTCGCCGCCGTGAGCCCGAGGCGCGGCGCGGCCTCCCGCAGCGACAGGTCGCACGACTGCCGGTGCTCTCGCAGGAACGCTCCGAATTCTCGGCGATATTCGTTGAACATGGCTACGCAGCCTCCACGCCGATCTCACCGAAGCGCCCGAGCGGGATCGCCTTGCGCATCCCCGGCCGCATCCGCACCGCGAACTCCGTCACCGTGCCGCCGATGCCGTTGTCGTTGGCACGGGGACCGGCGGCGTCGCCCGCGGCGATGTCCGCGGCGAGCTGCGCGCGGACCACGTCCACCGCGATCGGCGGGACCTGGATCACGAGAAAACCCCGGAGATTGCTGAATCCGATGCCGCCGAACATGCGGCTCGGGATGAGCAGCCCCTCCCCGTCGGGGATGCCGAGCGGGTACACGTCCAGCACGCCCGTCGGCGTGACGCGGTGGGTCTTGGGACCGACCATCATCGGCGAGAGGATGTCGGCGAGGTCGACGCCGAGCGAGAGCTTCATCAGCCCGGCGAGGATGCCGCTGGTCCCGGGGACGGTGAGGTTGACGCGGAGTGCGGTGGGGTCGTTGGCGAGAGCGGCGTTCACGAGGCACCCCCGTCCATCTCGGGGAAGCGGCGGGTGCCAGCGGGCAGGACCTCGGGGACGAGCGCGTCGCCGTGGCCGTGGTCCTCCTCCTCGATCACGTCGTCGGCGATGGCGTCGGAGAGCTCGCTGTCGTCGCCGTCGCTGTTCTCTCCGTCGGCCTCGATCTCGTCGTCGTCATCCGGGTCGTCGGGCTGGACGGCTTCGAGCGCGGCCAACATCGGCTTCTGGTTGCGGGCGATGACGGCGAGCGCCTTTCGGGCGCCCCGGACGTGCTTGACCAGGGCGAGGCCCTTCTTGTCGAGCGCCGTCAGGGTCACCTGAAGGCCCTCGATGGCGGCGTGGACGTCGGCGAGCGCCTGGACCTGACGGTACGCGAGGTGGGCGCTGTGGAACGCCTGCTCGCCGGGGTGGAGGTCGGCGAAGGCGTTCGCGGCCTCCGCGAGCGAGCGGGTGTTGGGCGCGTGGAAGCTCTCTTTGTAGAACTTGTCCACGATCTGGACCCACTCGGGGCGGGTCGGGGGCTCCTGCGGTTTGCGGATGCTGGGCAGGCGGGCGGCGGTCTGAGGCATGGGGAACTCCTGGCGGGGAAAGTCTAGAATCAGGCGGGAGGGGTGGAGGTCAGGCGGCCTTGGGCTCGTCCTTCGGCGGGTTGTTCGCCGGGGACGGCGACGGCGGCGGGTCGTCGGGGGTCTGGGCGGCGAGGACGAGGAGCTGCGCGAACTCCTTCCGGTTGACCTCGTCGCGGAGCATGTTCCGGACGCCGGGGTGCTTGATGGCCTCGGCCAGCTCAGGGGAGCTGTTGATGATGTCGGCCAGCTCCACCAGCTCCGGGTTCATGCCGAACTTCGCGGAGGCGATGACGCGGCCCAGGCCACCGAGCTCGGCGATGAAGCTCTTCGCCAGCGTCTCGCGCACGCGCGACCCCTCGGCGTCGTCCTTCTCCAGGCGGGCCTCCGAGGCGATCCCCGTCCGCATGTTGATGACCTGCCCGGTCAGCTCCTCCAGCACCTTCTGGTTGCGCAGGATCTGCGTGTTCTGCGTGTTGAGGATCGCGGTCTGGTGCTTGGCGAGGTTGTCGTAGCCCTCCTGCATCATCAGCAGGTGGTGGGCGACGGCGCCGCCGAGGGCCTGCCAGACCCGGCCTTCGGGGATGGCGTCGAGCATGAAGACGGCGTCGGCGAGCCGATCACGCTGGGGCGGCGTCCCGGCGATCTCGGCGGCGGTGGGGGCGAGGCCATTGGCGCCGGGCTGCGCGACCGGGGCCTGACGGAGCGCAGGACGCTCGGGCCAGACCACGCGGTGCTCGGCGTAGCTGGAGAGCGGGAGCGGCATCGTGGGCGGCGGTCGGCGCTCGCCGGGGTCCTCGCCGTCGTCCTCGGGGTCCCAGTCCGGGTTCTCGCACGAAAACCGCGTGCTGTAGAGGAGCTTGTCGCCCTTCGGTCCCCACACGGAGAGCTTGAACTTGCAGCGCCGCGCGCCGCTCATGTTCGCGCCGGCCTGCTCGCGGATCCAACGGTACGCCGCGTTCGCGAGATCGGTCGCGGTGGGCTCGCCTGCGGCCTGACGGAGCGAATCCGACCGCGCAGGCGGCTCGTCGCCGTCGTTGAGGTCGTCGAGCTGCCCGGCCTCAGGGAATTCGTCGGCCTCGACGGGCTCCATCGAAAGGAACGGGCGAAGATCGGTCGCCGTGTAGTCGATGCGGGCGAGCTTCTCGGTGTTGTGCCGGCTCGTGACCTCGGCGAGGATCAGGTAGCCGACGTCGTCGGCGAGCTGGAAGAGGCGCTTCTCGGCGGGTTCGAGGTCG
>CAIMSU010000134.1 GCA_903844155.1 uncultured Pseudomonadota bacterium
CCGCACCACGCCGACGTCATCGGAGGGCAACGGCACGACGCCCAGGACACGATTCCCGGCCGCGATGAGATCGTTGACAGCGATCGCGCTTGCCGTCGCCGACACGGTCAGCAGCAACGCCACCTGCCTGGGGAGACTGCGCTGCGCCGAGGGAGGCGTCGTGGCGATCTCTGCGGGCACCGGCTGCAACCCCGCGCGCGCAAAAACCTCGTCGACGGGGACGCCATAGACGTCGGCGACGGCCTGCAGCACTGTGGGCGAGCCGATGCGGGCGGAACCGCCGGTCTCGATCCGGTGCAGCTTGGCCTTCGTCAGCCCGAGGCGAGGCGCGGCCTCACTCAAGGAGAGGTCGCACGCCTGCCGGTGCTCGCGGAGGAACGCCCCAAACTCTCGTCGATATTCTTGGAACATGGCTACGCAGCCTCCACGCCGATCTCACCGAAGCGCCCGAGCGGGATCGCCTTGCGCATCCCCGGCCGCATCCGAACGGCGAACTCCGTCACCGTCCCGCCGATGCCGTTGTCGTTGGCACGGGGCCCAGCGGCGTCGCCCGCGGCGATGTCGGCGGCGAGCTGCGCGCGGACCACATCCACCGCGAGCGGGGGGACCTGGATCACGAGGAAGCCTCGGAGATTACTGAACCCGATGCCGCCAAACATGCGGCTCGGGATGAGCAGCCCCTCCCCGTCGGGGATGCCGAGCGGGTACACGTCCAGCACGCCGGTCGGCGTGACGCGGTGCGTCTTGGGGCCGACCATCATCGGCGAGAGGATGTCGGCGAGGTCGACGCCGAGCGAGAGCTTCATCAGCCCGGCGAGGATGCCGCCGGTCCCGGGGACGTTGAGGTTGACGCGGAGCGCGGTCGGATCGTTGGCGAGGGCGGCGTTCACGAGGCACCCCCGTCCATCTCGGGGAACCGGCGCGTGCCCGCGGGCAGGACCTCGGGGACGAGCGCGTCGCCGTGGCCGTGGTCCTCCTCCTCGATGTCGTCGTCGGCGATGGCGTCGGAGAGGTCGCTGTCCTCGCCGTCGCTATCCACCCCGTCGCTGTCGTGGTCGTCGTCGTCGTCATCCGGGTCGTCGGGCTGGACGGCTTCGAGCGCGGCGAGCATCGGCTTCTGGTTGCGGGCGATGACGGCGAGCGCCTTTCGCGCGCCCCGGACGTGCCTGACCAGGGCGAGGCCCTTCCTGTCGAGCGCCGTCAGGGTCGCCTGAAGGCCGTCGATGGCGGCGTGGACGTCGGCGAGCGCCTGGACCTGACGGTACGCGAGGTGGGCGCTGTGGAACGCCTGCTCGCCGGCGTCGAGGTCGGCAAAGGCGTTGGCGGCCTCTGCGAGCGCGCGGGTGTTGGGCGCGTGGAAGCTCTCTTTGTAGAACTTGTCCACGATCTGGGCCCACTCGGGGCGGGTCGGGGGCTCCTGCTCCTTGCGGATGCTGGGCAGGCGGGCGGCGGTCTGAGGCATGGGGAACTCCGGGCGGGGAACGTGTGGGATCAGGCGGGAGGGGTGGAGGTCAGGCGGCCTTGGGCTCGTCCTTCGGTGGGTTGTTCGCCGGGGACGGCGACGGCGGCGGGTCGTCGGGGGTCTGGGCCGCGAGGACGAGGAGCTGCGCGAACTCCTTCCGGTTCACCTCGTCACGGAGCATGTTCCGGACGCCGGGGAGCTTGATGGCCTCCGCCAGCTCGGGCGAGCTGTTGATGATGTCGGCCAGCTCCACCAGCTCCGGGTTCATGCCGAACTTGGCGGAGGCGATCACGCGGCCGAGGCCGCCCAGCTCCGCGATGAAGCTCTTCGCCAGCGTCTCCCGCACGCGGGAGCCCTCGGCGTCGTCCTTCTCCAAGCGGGCCTCCGAGGCGATCCCCGTCCGCATGTTGATGACCTGGCCGGTCAGCTCCTCCAGCACCTTCTGGTTGCGCAGGATCTGCGTGTTCTGCGTGTTGAGGATCGCGGTCTGGTGCTTGGCGAGGTTGTCGTAGCCCTCCTGCATCATGAGCAGGTGGTGGGCGACGGCGCCGCCGAGCGCCTGCCAGACCCGGCCCTCGGGGATGGCGTCGAGCATGAACACGGCGTCGGCGAGGCGGTCTCGCGCGGGCGGCGTGCCGGCGATCTCGGCGGCGGTTGGGGCGCGACCGTTGGCACCGGGCTGCGCGACGGGGGCCTGACGGAGCGCGGGTCGCTCAGGCCAGACCACGCGGTGCTCGGCGTAGCTGGACAGCGGGAGCGGCATCGTCGGCGGTGGACGCCGCTCGCCGGGGTCGTCGCCGTCGTCCTCGGGGTCCCAGTCCGGGTTCTCGCACGAAAACCGCGTGCTGTAGAGGAGCTTGTCGCCCTTGGGGCCCCAGACCGAGAGCTTGAACTTGCAGCGCCGAGCGCCGCTCATGTTCGCGCCGGCCTGCTCGCGGATCCAGCGGTACGCCGCGTTCGCGAGATCGGTCGCCGTGGGCTCGCCGGCGGCCTGGCGGAGCGAATCCGACCGCGCAGGCGGCTCGTCGCCGTCGTTCAGGTCGTCGAGCTGCCCCGCTTCGGGGAATTCGTCGGCCTCGACGGGCTCCATCGAGAGGAACGGGCGAAGATCGGTCGCCGTGTAGTCGATGCGGGCGAGCTTCTCGGTGTTGTGCCGGCTCGTGACCTCGGCGAGGATCAGGTAGCCGACGTCGTCGGCGAGCTGGAAGAGGCGCTTCTCGGCGGGTTCGAGGTCG